>SBFT01000364.1 GCA_006227805.1 Paracoccaceae bacterium | reverse complement strand
TACGTCTTCGCCAATTCCTCGGGCAACTGGAACCCGATGCACCTGCCGAAGGAGGATGGAGACGGCGACGGCGCTCCGGAGGCGGTGGCGCCGGGCATGTGGGTCGCGTCGCTCATCTCTGCGGTGCTGGGGGGCAAGCTGCCGGGGCCCGGCACGCTCTACCGGGCGCAGAGCCTGCGCTTCGTCGGGCGCGCCCATGCGGGCGAGACGCTGGTCGCCCGGGTGAAGCTCGTCTCTCTGGGTCCCGGGCGACGCGCCCGGTTCGAGACGGTGGTCGAGCGTCCCGACGGCACCGTCATCGTCGAGGGCGAGGCCGAGGTCGACGCGCCCGAGCGCGCGGTGACCTTCAGCGGCGACGACATCCCCGGCCTGACCGTGCGCCGCCATGTCCATTTCGACCGCCTGCTGGACCAGGCCGAGCCGCTGCCGCCGATCCCGACCGCGGTCGTCGCCCCGGAAGAACCCGACGCGCTGGGCGGCGCGATCCTGGCCGCGCGCCATACGCTGATCACGCCGATCCTGATCGGCGATCCCGCCCGGATCGCGGCGGCGGCCGAGGCCGAGGGGATCGACCTGACCCCTTACGAGATCGTCGCCGAGCCCGACCATGCCCGCGCCGCCGCCGCCGCCGTGGCGATGGTTCATGAGGGTCGCGCGCAGGCGGTGATGAAGGGCCATCTGCACACCGACGTCCTGCTGGGTCAGATCGTCAAGCGCGACGGCGGTCTGCGGACCGGGCGGCGGCTGAGCCATGTCTTCCTGATGGATGTGCCGGGGCTCGATCACCTGCTGATGGTGACCGACGCCGCGATCAACATCGCGCCCGATCTGCAGACCAAGGCCGACATCATCCAGAACGCGATCTGGCTGGCCCATGCGCTGGGCATCGCCGAGCCCAAGGTCGGCGTCCTGTCGGCGGTCGAGACGGTCAACCCCGCCATTCCCTCGACGCTCGACGCCGCGATCCTGTCCAAGATGGCCGAACGCGGCCAGATCAGGGGCGGGCTGGTCGACGGGCCGCTGGCGATGGACAACGCGATCGACCTTCGGGCCGCCGCCACCAAGGGCATCAAGTCGCTGGTCGCGGGGCGGGCCGAGATCCTGATCGCGCCCAACATGGAGGCCGGCAACATGCTGGCCAAGGAGCTGACCTTCCTCGCCCATGCCGAGGCGGCGGGCCTGGTCATGGGGGCCGTCTGCCCGATCATCCTGAACAGCCGCGCGGATGACGAGAAGGCGCGGCTGGCCTCCTGCGCGGTGGCGGCACTCTACGCCACCTGGAAGGCCAGCGGCCGGGCTCCCGCATGAGCATCGTCCTGACGCTGAACGCAGGCTCGTCCTCGCTCAAGTTCGGGGTCTACCGCGCTGCGGCGGAACCCGAGCTGATCGCGCGCGGCCAGGTCGACAGCATCGGGCCGCAGGCCGTTCTGGACATCGAGGGACGCAAGGAGCGCATCGGCGAGGCCGATCACGCGGGCGCGGTTCAGGCGATCCTGTCCGCGTTGGAGCCGGTCCTGGACGGGGGCGCCGTCACCGCCGTGGGCCACCGGGTGGTGCATGGCGGCGCGGAGTTCAGCGCGCCCCTGCGGCTGGACGACGGCTCGATCGCGGCGCTGCAGGCGCTGGTCCCGCTCGCGCCCCTGCACCAGCCGCACAACCTGGCCGCCGTGCACGCCGCGCGCGCGGCCTTTCCGGACGCGGTGCAGTTCGCCTGTTTCGACACCGCCTTCCACCACGGCCACCCCTTCGTCAACGACACCTTCGCCCTGCCGCGCCGCTTCTACGAGGCAGGCGTGCGGCGCTATGGCTTTCACGGCCTCAGCTACGACTACATCACCTCGGTGCTGGCGCGGGATTTCCCCGACCTCCACAAGGGGCGCGTCGTCATCGCCCATCTGGGCAACGGAGCCTCGATGTGCGCGGTCCATGCGGGCCGCAGCCTGGGGTCCACCATGGGCTTCTCGGCCCTCGACGGCCTGCCCATGGGCACGCGCTGCGGACAGCTCGATCCGGGCGTGCTGCTTTACCTCATGGGGCAGGGGATGGGCGTGGACGAGATCACGAACCTGCTCTACCGCGAGAGCGGGCTGAAGGGCCTCTCGGGGATCAGCCACGACATGCGCACCCTTCTCGAGAGCCGCGACCCCCGCGCCGCCGAGGCGCTGGATTACTATGTCTTTCGCACAAGGCGCGAACTGGGCGCGATGGCGGCGGTTCTCGGCGGGATCGACGCGATGGTCTTCACCGGCGGCATCGGCGAGAACGCCGCCCCCATCCGCGCCCGCATCCTTGAGGATACCGAATTCCTGGGCCTGTCGGTCGACCCGCGCCGCAATGCGCGGAATGCCCGAAACATCGCCCAGGGACCGAAGCCCGTCCTGGTGATCCCCACGGACGAGGAACGCGTGATCGCGCGCGCGGCCAGCCGATGGCTGACCAGGCATCAGCTCTAGGCTTGCCTCGTCCTTCCTCTCGCCCCAAGTATCCCGGGGGGGCTGCCCGAACGGGCAGCGGGGGGCAGAGCCCCCCGACCACAGGTCGTCATTCGGCCGCCATCGCGTGACCTGCGGCCGGCGTTCCGTCCATGCTCTCCCAGCCCAGGTTGCGGTCATAGCGCCAGGCCAGCTTGCCCTCGCCATCCATCGCGATCAGGTGCAGCCAGCCGTTGTCGAACAGCGCCCGCACGGCCGGATGGCGGCTCAGGATGTCGGTCATCGCCTCGCGCGGGGCCTCGACGATCACCGACAGGCGCAGGGGGTCGTGCTGGTAGCCTTCGCCGTCATGGATCGACTGCCAGGGCAGGCCGGGCCGCAGGTTGCCGCCATTGCCTTCCAGCACGCCGATCCCGCCCGCCACGTTGTGCAGAAGCTTGTTGCCGCCGCCGAAGAGATCGGGTGCCACGGTCGAGCCGTAATATTGCAGGCTGATCCAGCTGGCCACGACGACAGGCGCGGTCAGGATCAGTTCCAGCACGCCAAAGCCCTTGTCCGCCTGCCAGTCATAGCTGTGCAGGAAGGACCGGCCGCTCAGGCTGGTGCCATCCGTCCGCCCGCGCGGGGCGGCGATGAAGGCGCGGCAACCCGCAAGGCCCCATTCGGGCCGCAGTTCCGACCAGTCGGCGGCGCGTCG
>SBFT01000104.1 GCA_006227805.1 Paracoccaceae bacterium | reverse complement strand
TCGAGCCAGATCAGGCTTTCGAGGTTGCCGTAGAGCGCGTGTTCGACGTCGAGATGGACGTTCGAGGTGTCGGATTGTTCCAGCAGCAGCACGCCACCCGCGAACATCGCGGTGAAGACGACACCCATCGCCGCGCCCGGTTCGATCCGGCCCAGGCGGCGGATCGCCTCAATCAGGACCACCGCCACCAGCGCCGCGCCGCCCGCGCCCAGCACCATGGGCAGGGTCGTGACCGATCCGGTCAGCAGGAAGGCCACGACGATGCCCGGCAGGACCACGTGGCTGATCGCGTCGCCGATCAGCGCCTGCCGCCGCAGCAGCAGGAAATTGCCGGGCAGCGCGCAGGCGATGGCGGCCAGCGTGCCGATCAGGATCGGCGTCAGCGACAGGGTGACGAATTCGGCGCCCATCAGCCGCTCACCCCGCGCGGCGCGCCGATGCGGCGGTCGATCTCGGCGATCTGGTCCCGGGTCAGAACGGTCTCGATGTCGCGCAGCCCGTCATAGAGGGCGGCGGCGGCTTCGTGCGCGGTCTCGCCGCGCAGGATCTGCCAGCGATGTTCGTCCCGCAGGGCCTTGGCGGCGCGGGCGCGGCCCGTCTCGGTGGGCACGCCATCGGGGCGGACGAGGCCCGCGCGCAACAGAAGGCGCAGGGTCAGGCGTTCGTAGATCGGCTGGCCCTGGGCCAGCGCCAGAAGCCCCTGGCGCATGTGGACGCGGGTCTGGAAGCGGCGGTGGCGCAGGGCCGCGGCCAGCACGCCGCGCCCCGGGGCGAGCAGCAGCGAGGCGACGAAGATCGCAAACGCGGTCAGCACGATCAGGGGGCCGGTCGGCAGGTTGGGCGCGGTGGCCGAGAGCGCGGCGCCGATCCAGGCCGAGGCCCCGCCGATGACGCCCGACATGAGGACCACGTGATCGGCCCGGTCGGACCAGAAGCGTGCGGCCACCGGCGGGATGATCAGCAGGGCGACGATCAGGATCAGGCCCACGATCTTCAGGCCCACGACCGTGACCGCCATGACAAGGCCCATCATCACCAGGTCGAGGCGCGCCACGTTCAGCCCGCGCGCGGCGGCGTATTCGGGATCGAAGGCGACCAGCGTGAGGTGGCGGCGCAGGACCAGGACCAGCGCCAGGCTCGCCGCACCCCCCGCCGCGATGACCACCCCGTCGGCCCAGAGCATTCCCGCGGTCGAGCCCAGGAGAAAGCCCTCCAGCCCCGCCTGGCGGCCGACGCCCAGCGTCTGGATCACCGTCAGCAGCACGATGCCGAAGCCGAAGAACACCGACAGGACCGCGCCGATCGCGGCATCCTCGGACAGGCGCGTGCGACGGGTCAGGAACGAGACCACCAGCAGCCCCGCCCAGGCCGACAGGGCCGAGCCCGCCAGGAGACCCGGCAGGTTGCGCCCGTCCCCGCCCAGCGCGACCATCACGAGGAAGGCGAGGCCGACGCCGGGAAGGGTGGCGTGGCTGATCGCGTCGCTGACGAGGGCGCGCTTGCGCAGGAAGAGGAAGGTTCCGGTGACGCCGGCGGCAAAGCCCAGAAGCGCCGCGCCCACCGTCACCAGCGTCGCGTTGTAACCCATCTGCAGGGTCAGAGCGTCCCAAAGCGTGGGCCAGTGGATTGCCCAGGCCATGGCCTAGCCCGCGGTCTGCGGCAGGCGGTCGACCTGTTGGCTGGCCAGCCGCCCGCCATAGGTGGCCTGGAGGATGTCGCGGGTGAAGACGCGCGCCACCGGGCCTTCGGCGATCCTACGGGTGTTGATCAGCAGGACATCATCGAAGTATTCGGGCACGGTGGCCAGGTCGTGATGCACGACCAGCACCGTCTTGCCTTCGTCGCGCAGCGATTTCAGCACGCCGATGATCGCCTTCTCGGTCGCCGCGTCGACGCCGGCGAAGGGTTCGTCCAGCAGGTATAGATCGGCGTCCTGCGCCAGCGCGCGCGCCAGGAAGACGCGCTGCTGCTGGCCGCCCGAGAGTTGCCCGATCTGGCGGTCGGCGAAATCGGTCATGCCGACGCGCGCCAGGCAGGCGCGGGCCTGGTCGCGGTGATGGGCGCGCACGCGGCCCAGAAGGCCCAGGCGGCCATACATGCCCATCAGGACGACATCGATCACGCGGGTGGGGAAATCCCAGTCGACGCTGGCGCGCTGGGGGACATAGGCGATGCGGTGGCGCTGCGCCTCGACCGGCGCGCCGAAGACGCGGATCTGGCCCGAGAGCGGCGTCACGATCCCCAGCGCGGCCTTCATCAGGGTCGACTTGCCCGCGCCGTTGGGTCCGACGATCGCCGTCATGGCGCCCGCCCGCAGCGTCATGTCGACCGAGAAGATCGCCGGTTTCTCGCCGTAGGAGACGGTCAGGCCGCGAATGGCCAGCGGGCTGCTGGCCATCGCTGCGTCCGGGGCTGCGTCCAGGGCTGCGTCCGGGGCTGTTTCCGGGGCGGGGCCGCCCCGGCTTGTGGCGAGTTCGAGGGTCACGATCCGGCCGCCAGCCTCCCGTCCATGCCACGCGCGGGAACGGGCGCGCCCAGCGCACCGGCGATGGTGGTGACGTTGTGGTCGATCATACCGATCCACGTCGCCTCGTAGGTGCCGTCCGGGCCCATCGCGTCGCTGAAGAGCTCTCCGCCGATGCCGACCTCGTGCCCCCTGGCGGCGGCGCCTTCGATCAGCGCGCGGATGTTGCGGTCCGAGACCGAGCTTTCCACGAAGACCGCCTTGACGTCGCGCGACACCAGCAGGTCGACCAGCTCGGCGATGCGGTTGAGGCCCGCCTCGCTTTCGGTCGAGATGCCCTGGATGCCCATGACCTCGAACCCGTAGGCCTGGCCGAAATAGCCGAAGGCGTCATGGGCGGTCAGCAGGATGCGGGCCTCCTGCGGGACACCGGTCAGGGCGGTGCGGCTGTATTCGGCCAGCCGCGCGATCTGGGCCTGATGCGCCGCGGCGTTGGCGGCGAAGGTGTCGGCCGCGTCGGGGCGCGCCTCGGTCAGGGCGCGCTGGACCTCGGCCACGACCAGCGACCAGAGCTCGGGATCCATCCAGACATGGGGGTCGAACTTGTCGGCGTAATCCTCGTTGGCGCGCAGGCGGTCCTTCGGCAGGGCCTCGGCCACGGCGACGACCGT
>SBFT01000214.1 GCA_006227805.1 Paracoccaceae bacterium | reverse complement strand
CAACGGGACGGCAGAGGCATGAGCGGCACGCAACATCCAAGGGTGCGCAGGCGCCGGGTGATCTACATCCCCGGCTATGACCCCATGCCGGCGCGGCGCTATCGCGAACTCTACCGCAAGGAAGGGGCCGAGCAGGCGCGCATCTCGGGCTACGAGATCGGCATCCGCGCGCGGCAGGCCGAGGGCGATTTCGGCTGGCAGGTGGCCGCGCACATGGACGGCGCCAAGGTGATGGCCGAGGTGGACGTGCTGGTCTGGTCGGACATCGTGCGGGACAGCATGTCGGACACGATCCCCGGGACCTACCTGCAGATGCTGCGCACCGCCTGGATCTACATCGCCAGCGGCACGCTGCGGCGGCTGATGCGGATGCGCAAGGGGCCGGTGATCGCGGCGCTCTACCCGGTGGGGATGCTGATCGGGCAGGCGCTGGTGGCCTTCCTGATCCTGCGGCTGGTGATGCGGACGGTGGGATGGGCGCTGACGCCCGTCGAGGCCTGGATCTGGGGCCGGGAGGAGACGCCGCTCGACTGGCCTGTCTGGGCGCTGGGGCTGGCCCTTGGGATCGCGGCCTTCGTGTCGGTGCTGCGCTGGTTCCGGGCGCGGGACGGCAGGCTGTTTGCCTATTACCTGATGCATGATTACGCCCATGCGGCGGGGTTGCGCGGCGCCTATCCGCCGGAACTCGAGGCGCGCCTCGACCAGATGCGCGCGCGGGTGGCCGCGGCCCTGCGCGAGGATGTGGACGAGGTCCTGGTCGTGGGCCATTCCTCGGGCGCGCATCTGGGCGTGTCGATCCTGGCGGACCTGATCCGTGCGGGCGAGGCGCCCCGCGGGGGCCCCGCGCTGGGGTTCCTGAGCCTGGGGCAGGTGGTGCCCATGGTGTCCTTCCTGCCGCGCGCGGACCGGTTGCGCAGCGATCTGCGGTTCCTCAGCCTGTCCGACCGCCTGACCTGGGTCGACGTCACGGCCCCCGGCGACGGCTGCGCCTTCGCGCTCTGCGATCCGGTGGCGGTGAGCGGCGTCGCGCCCGAAGGCAAGCGCTGGCCGCTGGTGATCTCGGCCGCCTTCACGCAGACGCTGAGCCCCGAACGCTGGCGCGCGCTGCGCTGGCGCTTCTTCCGGCTGCATTTCCAGTATCTCTGCGCCTTCGACCGGCCCGGCGATTACGATTACTTCCGCATCACGGCGGGGCCCCTGACCCTGGCCGAACGCTTCGAGGGGCGCGCGCCCTCGCGCTCGCGCATCGACGTGGCGGTGTCGAAATACACTTCGGTCGCGGCATGAGCGCACCCGTCCTGCCGCCCAAGCCGCCCGCGCGCGCCGACCGCGTATCGCTTCTCGCCTATGCGCGCCTCTTCCGGCGCGACATCCTCTCGGCGCAGCCCGCGCGGCTCTACCGCGCCTGGATGGCCGAATTCCGCACGCCCTTCTTCCGGTCCTACCTGCTGAACCAGCCGGACCTGGTGAAGACGGTCCTGAAGGAGCGCCCCGGCGATTTCCCGAAATCCGACCGCATCGGCGAAGGCCTGCGCCCGTTGCTGGGCGAAAGCGTCTTCCTGACCAATGGCGCGGTCTGGGAACGCCAGCGCCGCATCATCGACCCCGCCTTCGAGGGGGGCCGGCTGCGCGACACCTTCCCGGCGATGTGGGAGGCGGGGCGCGCGCTGGTGGCGCGGCTGGAGGCGCGGGAGGGAGAGACCGTCGAGATCGAGGCCGAGGCCAGCCATGCCGCCGCCGACGTGATCTTCCGCACGCTCTTTTCCATCCCGATCGAGGATGAGGTGGCGAGTGCCGTCTTCGCGCGTTTCCGCGACTACCAGCGCAGCCAGCCCATCCTGAATCTGGCGGCCTTTCTGCCCTTGCCGCGCTGGCTTCCGCGACCGCATCGCCGCCGGACGCGCGCCGCCGCGCGCGAGATCCGCCGCCTGATCACGGACCTGACCGCGCGGCGGATGGCCGAGATCCGGGCCGGGACCGCGCCGCAGGACCTGGCCACCAAGATCATGACGACGCCCGATCCGGAGACGGGCGAGACCTTCACCACGGCGGAAATGGTCGACCAGGTGGCGATCTTCTTCCTGGCGGGGCACGAGACCAGCGCCTCGGCGCTGGCCTGGGCGCTCTATCTCTGCGCGCTGTTCCCGGACTGGCAGGACAGGCTGGCGGACGAGGCGCGCGCGCTGGAGGGCGCGCCTGCGGACCTGTCGACCCTGTCGCGGCTGCGGCTGTCGCGCGATGTCTTTCGCGAGGCGCTGCGCCTCTATCCGCCGGTCCCGATGATGGTGCGCGAGGCAACCTGCCCGGAACGGTTCCGCGACCGCGACGTGGCCCCCGGCGCGCAGCTTGTCATCAGCCCCTGGCACCTGCACCGGCACGAGCGCCTGTGGGAGAACCCCGACGGCTTCGATCCCGCGCGGTGGGAGACGGAAAACGGCAGGCAGTGCCAGCGCGAGGCCTACATCCCGTTTTCGAGCGGCGCGCGGGTCTGTCCGGGCGCGGGCTTCGCCATGGCCGAGGGGCCGCTTCTGCTGTCCATGATCCTGGCGGCCTTCCGCGTCAGCCCGGTTCCGGGGCGCGCGCCGGTTCCGGTGGCGCATCTGACGGTGCGGGCGGCGGACGGCATCTGGCTGCGGCTTGAACGGCGCTAACAGGCTTCCGTGTCGCGCCTGCTTGGGCTAGAGGAACCGCAAATGACACCAGCAGGGGACAGATGATGGACACCGCCCAGATGACAGACCGGATCGCCAGGGGGCGCGGGTTCATTGCCGCGCTGGACCAGAGCGGGGGATCGACGCCGAAGGCGCTGAGCCTCTACGGGGTCGAGCCGTCCGAGTATGACGGCGAGGAGGCGATGTTCGCGGAAGTCCAGGCGATGCGCGCGCGGATCATGCAGGCCCCCGATTTCACCAGCGACAAGGTGATCGGCGCGATCCTGTTCGAGCGCACCATGGGCGAGGTCGTGGCCGGCAAGCCGGTGCCGCATTACCTGTGGGAAGAACGCGGCGTGGTGCCGTTCCTGAAGGTGGACAAGGGCCTGGCGGCGGAAGCGGACGGCGTGCAGCTGATGAAGCCGATGCCGGAGCTGGGCGATCTTCTGGCGCGCGCGAAGGCCGCGGGCATCTTCGGGACGAAGATGCG
>SBFT01000277.1 GCA_006227805.1 Paracoccaceae bacterium | reverse complement strand
ACGTTGTTGTAGCAGTCGAGATAGCGCCGCCCCGAGGGATCGAAAAGCCAGACGCCTTGACCGCGCACGATGTGCAGGGGCGGGTCGTAGAAGACGTAAGGCCGCGATCCCATGACCGCCCGGCGCCGGGCCAGCAGGCGGTCGATGGATTGGCCCGTCACGGGGGCGCCCCGCCCGGTGGCGGCCGCGAAGATCGCCCCCGCGCGGTCGCGGCCGATCCCGGTCATCCGCGCCATCGCACCCGCGGATCCGAACCCGGCTTCGGCGATGTAGTCCTTTTGGTCCGGCGTCTCGGCGGCGCGGGTCGCGGTGATGATCCGCGTCAGCACCTGGCGCGCGATCGCAAGGTCATGGAGCAGCTCCATCTCCCCGGTCTCGACCGGCTGGACCGAATGAAAGCCTGCCACCAGCCCGGACCACATCATCGCCAGATCGTCGCAGCCTTCCGCGAAATCCGACATGGCGTCTGCCAGGTCCAGGATCGCGGGGCCGTGGAACATGTCGCCGAAATCGATCATCCCGCTGACGCGGTTGTCGGGCCCCAGGATCAGGTTGTGTGCGTGGATGTCGCCATGGATCACCTGCAGCCGCAGGCAGGCCAGCCGCGGCAGGACATGCGCGGCGAAATGGTCGATGAACGCTTCGGCCTCGGCCCGGCCGGGGCCCAGGTGTCGCGCCCGGTCGCGGAAGGCGGGCAGTTCGCGGATATCCCAGAGCAGGCGGCGGCCATGGGCGGCGGGGTGGAAATAGCCGCGCAACCCGCGCTGAAGCCGGGCGATCATCGCGCCGAAATGATGGTAGTCCTCGCGGCGCAGGCCGCGGTCGTCGGCCAGCCGCCCCGGAAGATGGCTCAGCACGCAGAGGCGCCAGCGGCGCCCGTCCTCATCGGTCGCAAGGCCCAGGTCGGCGCCGGCGCGCGTGGGCCGGTGGCGCGGCACCGGCAGGCCGGGATCGACCTGCGCGAGGTGACGCAAGGCGCCCAGCTGGCAGGCGATCACGTCATCGGGCTCCTGCGCGTTGAAGACCTTGACCACCCAGTCGCGGCCGGACGGATCGGTCAGGCGCAGGTTCTGGTCGCGCTCGGAATAGAGCGGCGTCAACGTCCCGCCGAGGTCGAAGTCGTCCCGCAGCCGCGCGGCCAGCCGGTCGATGTCGAGTTTCGGCGGAGAGGCCTTCAGGAATTTCATGGTGACGGGCTTTCGGTCGGGGCGGGGCGCTTGGGTGGTCAGGATTTCGCGACGACGCCCCGGCGGCAAGGGGCAATCGCGCCCGGGGCTCAGAAGGGCGCGGGCGGTGTCCGCGTCCGGCGCGGATGCCGGAAGAAGGGGCGGTCGCAGACGCGGGCCCGCAGCATCAGCTTGATATACTGCAACTCGCGCAGGGCATAGACCTCGACCCAGAGATTGCCGGACTTCCCGGCATGGTAGGGCTGCCTCAGCTGGGCCAGGGCGATGTTGCGCTTCAGCGCGGGCGACCAGCAGGCGGCGGTGATGTGGCCCACCTCGCGCCTGCGGTCGTGGTAGACCAGCGATTGCTCCGCCGGGACGTTGCCCTCGATGTCGAGGCCCACGAAGGCCCACTGCGATCCCGCCGCGCGTTCCGCCAGCAGCGCGCGGCGGCCGTTGAAATGGCCCTTCTCCCAATCGATCATCCAGTCGAGGCCCATCTCGAAGGGCGAGCGCGCGCGATCCTCGCGCACGGCCTGATGCACCGGGATGAAATCCGAATTGGTGACGATGAAGCCCGCCTCGATCCGCGCGATGTCGAGCGCATGGCTGCCGATGGGGCGGATGCCGAAGGGGGCGCCCGCCTCGAACAGGCGATCCCAGAGTGCCAGCGCATGGTCGGGATCGGTCCAGAGTTCATAGCCCAGATCGCCCGTGAACCCAGTGCGCGAGATCATCACCTGCCCGCCGCCGAAGGGCAGCGAGCGCATCCGGAAGGGTCTTAGGTCGGCGACATCGAAGCCTGCGCGATCCAGCACCGACCAGCTGCACGGGCCCTGCAGCGACAGGGCCGCGATCTCCTCGGTCTCGTCCGTGACGGCGACATCGAAACCCGCCATGCTGTCGAGCAGCCATGGCAGGTGCCTTTCCTGGCAGCAGAGCCGGTAGTCCTCCCCGGCCAGGCGGAAGAGCGTCCCGTCGTCGATGATCTTGCCCGCGTCGTCGCACCAGACCGTGTAGTGAACCGCGCCCACGGCCAGTTTCGCCACGTCGCGCAGGGTCAGGCGGTTCAGGAAGGCGGTCGCCCCGGGGCCCGTCACGCGGTATTTCATCATGGGCGAGATGTCGTAGACCGTCGCGGCGTTCCGGATGGCCGAGTGTTCCATCGCCACGTCGTCATATTCCAGCGCACTGGTATAGCCGGCCCAGGGCGCCCAGTGGTTCAGCCTGTTGGCCTCGGCGGTGCGTGGATGGAACGGGGTCCGGCGCCGTGGCGTCAGGTAATGCGGTCGTGCCTCCCGGTCGTTCTGCGTCATGCGCCGGCCTCGCGGATGATGCGGTCCGCCGCGTTCCAGCCGGCAGCCCCCGAAATCCCCCCGCCCGGATGGCAGCCCGCCCCGGCCAGCCAGAGCCCCGCGACCGGCGTTCGGTATTGCGACATGCCGGGAAAGGGGCGCAGGAACAGCATCTGCTCGACGCTCAACTCGCCATGGTGCCAGTTGCCGCCCGCCAGGCCGTGGCGCGCCTCGATGTCGTAGGGCATCAGCATCTCGGCATGGGCGACCAGCCCCCGGATGCCCGGGGCGTGGTCCTCCAGAACCGTCAGCGTGTTCTCCAGCATCGCCGCCCGCGCGGCATCCGCCCCCGCCTTCGGCGCGTGCGGCGCGAATTGCACCACCGCCGACAGGACGTGATGGCCACCCGGCGCGTGTCCGTCCTCGTGCGCCGAGGGCAGGACCACCTCCATCACCGGACGCGCGGGCACCTCGCCGTACTTGACGGGGTTGAAGGCCAGTTCGACCGCCTCCTCGTCGGGCGCCAGGACCAGACGCGACCGCAGGTCGGCGCCCCGGAAATCGGGTGTGCCGGTCAGCGCCAGATGCAGCCTGGCCGCCCCGCCGCGCACCTTCATGTGGCGCACCCGGTTGACGAACCCGGTGTCGAGGTGCCGCGCGCCCAGAAGCGACAGGAACGTC
>SBFT01000083.1 GCA_006227805.1 Paracoccaceae bacterium | reverse complement strand
CAAGGCCCAGGCCGGTCCCGAGGCCTCGCCCGCCGAAGCGCGCCTGGTGGCCGCGCTGGCCGCGCTGGGGCCGGGACTGGCCGATGTCGCTCTGCGCTGCTGCTGCCTGCTCGAAGGGCTCGAAGTGGCCGAACGGCGCATGGGCTGGTCGGCGCGCTCGGGCAAGATCGTGCTGCGCATCGCGCTGACCCAGCTGATGCGCCATTATCATGCCCGCAGCGAGGCCGACCGCCTGATCGGCTGAAGAACCCGATCAGCCTTCGGGAAGGCCGAGCCTGCGCAACAGATCCGCGAACTCTGCCTTCATCTCTTTCCGACCCGCCACCGCTTCCAGATACCTCCGGATCGTGAAGTTGGGTTGCACCTCCATGAGATGGCGCGCGGCTTCGCGGGCGCGGGCCTCCTCTCCGGCTCCCATCAGGCAGACGCAAAGGATGCGCCACAACCAGATTGCGCCCGGCCGCTCGCTCAGGGCGCGTTCGAAATGGGGAAGCGCGCCCTTGTAATCCCCGATTTGCGCGCGCGCCGCGCCCAATGCCCCGTAGGTATTGAAGTTCAGGGGATCCAACGGACTGAGCTCCAGCGACCGCCGCAGATGCGTCTCGGCCTTTTCGGCATTGCCGGCATAGGCCTCGAGCCATCCCAGCCGCGCCCAGGCCCAGGCGCTGTTCGGGTCGATTGCAACCGCGCGCTCCAGAAAGCCCCGGGCGCGCTCGGGCTGAAGCGCCAGCGTCAGGACCGTGCCGAGCACCGCCAGCGTCAGGGGGTCGTCCTCGCCCTGCGCCTCGGCCCGCTGCGCCAGCGCAAGGGCCTTGTCGAGCGCCGCGCGTGGATCGTCGGTCCAATTGTAGACGGATCGCTGGGCATGGCACCATGCCGCCAGCGCCAGCGCGAAGGGGTAATCCGGATCCAGCGCCAGCGCCTGCTCCAGGAGCGCCATCGCGATTTCGGATTCCTCGTGTTCCAATGTCCAGACATGGCGCAGCGCGCGCATCGAGAAATCATAGGCCCCCAGGTCCTGGGGCCGCTTGCGACGTGCCTTCTCGATCTCGGCCATCCGGATCGACGGTTGAAGCGCGCCGGCGACCTTTTCGGTAATGCGGTCCTGCAAATCGAACATGTCCTCGATCTGCCCGTCATAACGGTCGGCCCAAATATGGTTGCCGCTCTCGGTCTCGATCAACTGGACCGTGACGCGGATGCGCTGCCCGGCGATCTGGACGCTGCCTTCCAGCGCGTAGGCCACCCCCAGTTCGCGCCCGATCTCGGGCACGGAGATCTGCCGCCCGCGAAAGGCATAGGCCGTGTTGCGCGCGATCACGAAGAAACTGCGGATGCGACTCAGGACAGCGGTAATGGCTTCGACGAAGCCGACCGCCACGTAATCCTGCACCGGGTCGGCCGACAGCGTGTCGAAGGGCAGAACGACGATCGATGGCCTTGGATCCGGCCTGGCCAAGGCCCTTGCAGGTGCCGCATCGCTGTCCTGCGTGCCATCGGGGCGCCAGAGCCAGACCTGCACGTCCCGGTCGATATTCTTCAGCGCCTTGGTCCCGGCGGGCCGGAACTCGGCCGCGACCTTGCCGGTGATCGCGTCATGCGCGACGCCCGATATCGCGATCCCGCCCACGGGTGCCAACGGCTCGATCCGGGCGGCGACGTTGACGCCGTCGCCCAGGATATCCTCGCCCTCGACCACGACATCGCCGACGTTGATCCCGATCCGCAGCCGGATCTCTCCGTCGTCCGTCGCACCCTGTATCGCAAGGGCGCAGGACACCGCCCCAACGGCCGAGGGAAACTCGGCCAGGAAGCCATCACCCATCGTCTTGATAAGTCGCCCGCCATGCGCGCGCAGCGATGGCTCCAGAACCTCGCTCCGCAGCCTGCGCAAGGCCGCCAGCGTCCGTGCCTCGTCCTGCGCCATCAGTCGCGAAAAGCCGGCCACGTCTGCGACAAGTATCGCGGTCAGTCGTCGAGCGGTCTCGCGCGTGGTCATTGCGGGGCAATCCTTCTAGCAGCGAGGTTACCTGTGCTTCCGCCATTTGCCCAGCGGTGCCGCGTTTGCGCCCTGCGCGGACATGGCGGCCATGCGTCGCGGTCCCTTTCGCAGGGGCGCGCCTCTATGGTATGGCAGCCCGCAAAGCCCGCAGACAGGAAGGCCCCGTCCGATGCGCGACCTCAAGATCCCCGAGCAGCGCCACCCCGAGAAGGCGCATCGCCCCGACAACGCCCAGCCGAAGAAACCCGACTGGATCCGCGTCAAGGCGCCGGGCGGCAAGGGCTATGCCGAAACCCACAGGATCATGCGCGAGAACAAGCTGGTCACCGTCTGCGAGGAAGCGGGTTGCCCCAATGTGGGCGAATGCTGGTCCCAGGGCCACGCCACCATGATGATCATGGGCGAGATCTGCACCCGCGGCTGCACCTTCTGCAACATCGCCACGGGCCGCCCGCAGGCGCTCGACGCCTTCGAGCCCGGCCGCGTCGCCTTCGCGGTCGAGAAACTGGGCCTGAACCACGTGGTCATCACCAGCGTGGACCGCGATGACCTCGACGACGGCGGGGCGGACCATTTCGCCCAGACGATCCGCGCGGTGCGCCACCGCGCGCCGTCGACGACGATCGAGATCCTGACGCCGGATTTCCTGAAATGCCCCCCCAGCGCGCTGGAGCCCGTGGTCGCGGCGAAACCGGACGTGTTCAACCACAACCTCGAAACCGTGCCGGGGCTTTATCCCGAGGTGCGGCCCGGCGCGCGCTACTTCCATTCCCTGCGGCTGCTGCAGCGGGTGAAGGAGATCGATCCCCTGATGTTCACCAAGTCGGGCATCATGATGGGGCTGGGCGAGGACCGGCAGGCGGTGCTGCAGGTGATGGACGACATGCGCGCGGCGGATGTCGATTTCCTGACCATCGGCCAGTACCTGCAGCCGACGCCGAAACACCACCGCGTGGCCGAATATGTGACGCCGGAGCAGTTCGACGCCTACGCCCAGATGGCGCGGGGCAAGGGCTTCCTGCTGGTGTCGTCGAGCCCGCTGACGCGCTCCAGCTATCACGCCGACAGCGATTTTGAGCGGCTGCGCGCCGCCCGTGAGGTCCGGCTCGCCCAGGACGGCGCCCGGTCCGCGCCTGAATCCGGAAAGGTCTGAGAG
>SBFT01000401.1 GCA_006227805.1 Paracoccaceae bacterium | reverse complement strand
ATGTCGATCCCGTCGCCCAGCAGCCCGGCCGCCATGTCGCGCCGGGCAGCATCGGCGGTCTCGGCCGCGCGGAGCGCGCTGGCGGTCGCCGCCGCTCCGGTCAGCCCGGCCTCGGCCAGCGCCGCCTCGATCCCGGCGATGGCCTCGTCCAGTTTCGCCTCCTGCGCCTCCATCTCGGCGATGGCCGTGCGCAGGCGGTTGAGGAAGGCAGTCAGCGCCCTCTCGCGCTCCTTCAGGTGCTTGCGTTCTTCGGCGTTGTCGGAATGCATCAGGGTCAGTTCCAGAAGGCCCAGGGTTGCGATGGTGGCGACCATGCGGGTCGTCTGCACGATATCGTTCACCGTCTTGTCGATGCCTTCCAGTTCGCGCTGCATCGTCAGGGCGTCCTTGCCGCCCAGCACCGACTGGGTGGGCCGGATGCGGGTCTGAAGCGCCTCGAAATCCTCGGACAGGCTGCGATAGCGGTTGATCTTGGCCTCGAGCCGCCCGCGCGTGGCGAAGTAACGCTCGCGCTGGGCCTCGGCCTGCGATGTCAGTCCGGCCACGCGTTTGCGCAAGGGGGGCAGATCGGGGGCGTAGGTGTCGCGCTCGAACACGCTGGGGACCGTCTGGGTGACGAATTTCGGAATTTCCTTTGTCACCACGTCAGGGATCGTCTTGCTGAAGAACTTCCCCACCTCATTAAAGAACGCCATCCGGCACCTCCATCAAACGACGTCTCATCCTGCGACATGGGGCGGGGCGCGTCTGTGATGCCCATCACTGCGCCCACGGGCGGACCGGCGCAGGCTTGTGCCGTCCGCGCCCTGCCGATGCGGCGCGCCGCGCGTAGGAGAGATCATGCTGTCGACCCCGGTCGTGCCCCATTTCGCAAGCTTCGGCCTGGTGCTGTTTGCGCTGATGGCGGGGCTCAGCGTGATCGCGCTGGGCGTGCTGGTCCGGCAGTCGCGGGCGGGGTTCGAGGGCGTGCCGCTGTCTGCGATCCTGGCGCGGGGACGGCTGAAGCGTCAGGGCTTCTATGCCGTCCTTGCCCTGCAATTCGCGCTGGCCTCGGGCTTCGTCCTGTGGCTCGACCGCCATGAGTTCATGCCGGGCGATGTCCCGGCGGGACATGGCGGGATCGCCGCCTATCTGGGCCCCGACAAGGCGACGGACGAGATCCGCCTCGCCCGGATCCTGGCCTGCGACTGGTCCGACCGGTTCCGTCCCAGCGCGCTGATCGCGGGCGCCTCCGCGGATGCGCCCGCGCTGCCCGACACGCCCGACGCGGCGGCCTTCCGCGCCTTCGCCGCCGCGATCGAGGCCAATTTCCAGTTCCAGGCGCCGATGGCGGTCCAGTCGCTGACCGAACGCCTGAACCCCGTCTTCGTCGTCCTGGGCGGGCTGTTCCTGGTCACGGCGCGCGGCCTGGTGCGCCGGGGAGAGGATGACGAGACCTTGCCTGTGCGCTCGGTATTCGAAGGCGGGCTGCTGGCCTTCTGCTTCGTCTTTCTCGCCTATTTCGCGATTATCGGCTACCACGCCTCGACCGAGGTCGCGCGCGCCTTCGCCGCCGGGCGCGTCGTCTGCACCAGCCATGTCGCCCCCTTCTTCATCGCCCAATCCCAGGCGCTGTCGACCAGCGCCGTCTGCCTGCTTGTCCTGTTCCTCGCCTCGCCGCGACCGATCTTCCGGAACCTCTGAGCCATGCTTCGTCCCGTGCTTTCCGCCCTTCTGGCAACCCTCGCCGCGACGCTGGCCGCCGCGGATCCCTCGACCACCTCGATCGAGACCGGCACGATGGGGGGCTTGCAGGCGCGCTTCGTCGTGGCGCCCTCGGACCAGCGCCATGTGGCCGACCGGGTCTGGCAATACTGGGTGGTGATGCCCAACACGTCGGCGCGCGAATTGCGCATCGAACTGGACGAGATCAGCTTCGCGGGCCCCGCGCGTGGATCCGCTCCGGTGATCTGCAACGTCGCGGATTGCTTCGGCGTCTTCCGTGCCTTGCGGATCGATCCCAGCGAGACGCTGCTGATCGCCTCGAACCGCGAAATCCTCAGCCTGACGCTGCGTGCGCCGGACGAAAGCGGCGAGGCGGCCTTGCCGACGATGGTGGGCCTCTATGCCGATTGCATCGACGCGGGCGACCTGATGGAGGGGATATTCTCCGATTATCGCGGGTGGACGTTCCGCACCCGGGTCGCCTTCGCGCCGTTTCCCGCGGTGCCCGATATCGGGCTGAGCCCGGTCTGCATTCACTGAGATGGCGGCGCGGCTTGCCATCGCCCTGGCGCTGGGGCTCGCGGGGGGCGCATCGGCCGAGGCGCCGGGCTTCCGGCCGCTGCAGGACTGGCCGCTGGGCCGCTGCGAGGCGCTGCCTTCGGGGGCGCGGATCTGCCTTGATGCGCCCGCGCTCTGGGCGCGTTTCGGCCATGGCGCCCCCGAGATCGAGGTCGCCGTGGTCGAGACCTGGGCCACCCACGCGATGCCGCAGATCCTGTCCCAGCATCCCTGGCTGTCGCATCTGGACATCCCCGTCTTCTGGCATGTCCAGCGCGACCAGGACCTGCCGGTGGTCAACGGCCAGATCCTGCCCGTGACCGAAAGGCTGGCGGTCAGGCAGCCGACGCACGCCGCCTTCTGCCAGGTCCAGCCCCGGCATCCCACCTGCCTCTCGGGCGCGGACGAGGCCGGCGCCGCGCCCGAGGCGGCGCTGGCCTACCTGGCCTGGCAGGGGCGGTCGAACCACGAACTGAAGATGATCGGCCTGATCGCGGGGCAGGACGTGGCCTCGATGCGGCGCAGCGGCCTCGCACCCCTGGGCGCGGTGTCGCTGCATTACATCGAGACGACGCCCAGCCCGCAGGGTCTCGACCGGCTGGCGGCGCGTCTCGATGCCCGGCCCGGGGCGCGCGTGGTGAATTTCTCGAACCAGGGCCCGCCGGACGAAATGCTGGACCTGCATTACGCACGGGTGTTCCGCACCGCGCTGGCCCTGAACGCGGGCCGTCCGGGCCGGACCGGGGACACCCCCGGCGATCGGCTGCTGGTGGCCTCGTCCGCCAACACGACGGGCACGCGGCCGGTGCGCCGGGCGCTGCCGCCGCCCAACCGCTTCGTGCCGCCCGAGGCCGTGGTGCCCGAGACCGCCGGGGCGGCGGCCATCGTGCGGGCGGATGCG
>SBFT01000183.1 GCA_006227805.1 Paracoccaceae bacterium | reverse complement strand
CAAGGCCGCCGCCCTGATCGGCCCCGCGATGGCCGCCCGCGCAGGTGCGGTGCTGGACCAGGGCGGGGCGGTCGGGGAGTTCACCGCGCTCTTCACCGCCTGAGGCGGGTCAGAGCCCTGCCAGCCCCTCGCGCAGAAGCGCCAGCGCCCGGTCCCGCGCCGCTTCGCGCACCCGCTCGCGCCCCAGGGCGCCGAATTCCACCGTCTGGGTCCGGGTCGACCGTCCATGTGCGGCCAGGCCAAAGCAGACCCGGCCCTCGGGCTTGAACTGCGACCCGCCGGGTCCCGCGATGCCCGTGACCGAGACCGCCAGGCTGACGCCCGCGCGGGCCAGCGCGCCTTCGGCCATCTCGCGCGCGACCTCCTCGGAGACCGCGCCATGGGCTTCCAGGGTGGCGGGCGCCACGCCCAGCATCTGGATCTTGGCGGTGTTGGAATAGGTGACGAAGCCCCGGTCCATCACGGCCGAAGATCCCGGCACCGCCGTCAGCGCCGCCGCCACCATGCCGCCGGTGCAGCTTTCGGCGGTGGCGATGGTGGCGTTCCTTTCCTTCGCCAGATCAATCAGTTCCGCGACGTTCATAACCCGAGAACCCCGTGCCACAACCCGGCCAGCGCCGCCACGCCCAGGGCCGCGAGGGCGCCCGCGATCACGTCGTCCAGCATCACCCCCAGCGCGTCGCCGCGCCGGTCGGCCCAGCCCACGGGCCCCGGTTTCCAGATGTCGAAAAGGCGGAAGAGCAGGAAGGCCGCCACCCAGCCCGGCCAGAGCGCGAGCACCGGGATCCCATGCGCCCAGGCCGGCCAGCTGATCGCCCAGAGCGCCAGCCACTGGCCCGCCACCTCGTCGATCACGACCTCGGAGGGGTCGTGATCCGCTGCGCCCCGCGTCACCTCTGCCGTGGCCCACCAGCCCAGGGCGAAGGCCAGCACCGTTGCCGCCGCCAGCAGGGGAAAGCCGCCCAGCTGGTGCAGCGCCCAGGCGACCGGCAGCGCGGCCAGCGACCCCCAGGTGCCGGGGGCGGGGCGCAGGTGGCCCGCTCCGAGGAACGTGGCAATCAGCGCCGCGGGCGTCATCGCGTGACCAGCGTGGCCGTCGCCAGCGCCGCGATCCCTTCGCCGCGCCCCGTGAAGCCCAGCTTCTCGGACGTGGTCGCCTTGACCGAGACGCGGTCCACCTCCAGCCCCATGATCCGCGCCATCTCGGCCCGCATCGCCGCCGCATGGGGCCCGATCTTGGGAAACTCGCAGACCAGCGTGCAATCGGCATGGGCGATGCGGAACCCCATGCCCGCGGCCAGATCGACCGCGTGGCGCAGGAAGATCTCGCTGGCCGCCCCCTTCCATTGCGGGTCGCTCGGCGGGAAATGCTGGCCGATGTCGCCGCGGGCCAGCGCGCCATAGATCGCGTCCGTCACCGCGTGCATCCCCACATCGGCGTCGGAATGGCCCTGCAGGCCCCGCTCGAAGGGCACGCGCACGCCGCAGAGGGTGACATGGTCCCCCGGCCCGAAACGGTGCACGTCATAGCCATTGCCCAGCCTGATATCCATGTTGCCTCGCAGGATGCGTTCCGCCCGGGCGAAATCGCCGGGCTCGGTGATCTTGATGTTGTCGGGATGGCCCTCGACGATGGCGACGTCGAGGCCCGCCGCGCGCGCCACCTCGACATCATCGGCGGCCCCGCCCGGATGGGCGCGATGTGCCTTGAGGATCGCGCCGAAGCGGAAGCCCTGCGGCGTCTGCGCGGCGAAAAGCCCGCTGCGGTCCTGGGTGCCGGCCACCATGCCGTTCGCGCCGCGCCACAGCGCGTCCGTCACCGCCAGCGCGGGGGCGGCGGCCGCATGGGTCTCGAGCGCCGCCAGCACCCGCGCGACGGTGCCGGGATCGATGCAGGGCCGCGCCACGTCATGGATCAGCACGTGCGAGATTCCCTTGCCCACCAGCGCCTCGAGCCCGTTGCGGACCGAGGCGTCCCGCGTCGCGCCCCCCCGCGCCAGGATCAGCTCGCCGCCCGCGTAATCGCTCCAGGCCTCGGTGTCCTCGGGCGACAGGACCAGCACGATGCAGTCGATCCCCGGGCAGGACCGCAGCGCGTCCAGCGTCCAGTCCGCCACCCGCCGTCCGGCCAGGTCGCGCCATTGCTTGGGCTGGCCGCCGCCGGCGCGCAACCCGCGCCCGGCGGCGACGACGATGGCGGCAGTGGTCATGTCTGGCGCGCTCCCGGTCGCGGATTTCGGTTGCCATCTCTTACGAAGTGCGGGGACCACAGGCAATCACCCCAAAGGGTTTGCCTATTTTTTGGGCGCATGCCATTTTTTCAGACGTGCGACCCCGTCCTTCGCTGCGGCCTTCATTGAGAAGACGCCCCTTCCGCCCTAGGTGAAAGGCATGAAAGCCGCGACAGATCCCGTGACACAGGCCCTTCTGCGCCCCGTCTTCCTGGCCCCCATGGCCGGGATCACGGACAGGCCGACCCGCGACATGGTCTCGGGCTTCGGCGCGGGCCTTGTCGTCAGCGAGATGGTCGCCAGCCAGGAGATGGTCCAGGCCCGCCCCGGCACGCGCGAGCGTGCGGAACTCGGCGCCGACATCGAAGGCACCGCCGTCCAGATCGCGGGGCGCGAGGCGCACTGGATGGCCGAGGCCGCGCGGCAGGTGGCCGATCGCGGCGCGCGGATCATCGACATCAACATGGGCTGCCCGGCGAAGAAGGTGACGAACGGCTGGTCCGGTTCGGCGCTGATGCGCGCGCCCGACCATGCGCTGCGCCTGATCGAGGCAGTGGTGGACGCGGTCGACGTGCCGGTGACGCTGAAGACGCGGCTGGGCTGGGACGGGGACTGCCTGAACGCCCCCGAGATCGCGCGCCGTGCCGAAGGGGCGGGGGTGCGGATGATCACCATCCATGGCCGGACGCGCTGCCAGTTCTACAAGGGCACGGCCGACTGGGCGGCGATCCGCGCGGTCAAGGACGCGGTCGGGGTCCCGGTCATCGCCAATGGCGACATCACCGACACCGCCAGCGCGCGCCGGGCCCTGGCGCAATCGGGCGCCGATGGCGTGATGGTGGGGCGGGGCGCACGGGGCAAGCCCTGGCTGCTGGCGCAGATCGCGGCCGACCTCGCGGGCGGACCTGGCCCCGAGATTCCCGAAGGCGCGGCCCTGGTG
>SBFT01000179.1 GCA_006227805.1 Paracoccaceae bacterium | reverse complement strand
GAACTGGAGCCCCCAGCCCACCTGCGAGCCGACATAGACATCGGCCGCGCTGAACGTCTCGCCGCAGAGCCAGGGCGACCGGTCGACCTGCGCGGCCAGAACGCCCACCACCTGATCGAAGTCGCCGTAGCCCACCATCCCGCGCTTGTCCTCGGGCACAGTGACGCCGAGCGCCCGGTCCACCACCGCCTGCTCGAGCGGCCCGGCGCCGAAGAACATCCAGCGGTAGAAGGCCGCGCGGTCGGCGGGCATCAGCCCCGCCTCGGGATAGGCATCGGCAAGCCAGGTGCAGATTGCCGCGCATTCGGTCACGACCTGCCCGCCGCGCACCACGGCAGGCACCTTGCCCATCGGGTTGATCGCGAGGTAGTCGGGCGCCTTCATCGTCGTGCCGTAGTCGAGCACGCGCACCTCGTAGGGCTGGCCCACCTCCTCCAGCATCCAGCGCGCGATCCGCCCGCGCGAGCGCGGGTTGGTGTAGAGCGTCAGCGTCATTCCCTGTCCTCCGTCGGCATCTTCCGGAACGGGCCGTAATCGGCCAGAATCGTCATCTCCTCGCCCAGCATCGCACGTTCCTGGTCGAGAAACCGCGATACCGCGGCCCGGAACGACCGATCCGCGATCCAGTGGAGCGAATGCGTCTCGGCCGGCAGGTAGCCGCGCGCGAGCTTGTGTTCGCCCTGTGCGCCCGCCTCGACCCGCGACAGGCCCCGGGCGATGGCCGCCTCGATGGCCTGGTAGTAGCAGCATTCGAAATGCAGGCAGGCGTGCTCCTCGACGCAGCCCCAGTAGCGGCCGAACAGCGTGTCGCGCCCGATCAGGTTCAGCGCCCCGGCCACCGGGCGGCCGCCGCGTTCGGCCACCACCATCAGGACGTCGTCGGCCAGCCGTTCCGCCGCGAGGTCGAAGAACGCGCGGGTCAGATAGGGCCGCCCCCACTTGCGCGCGCCCGTGTCCTGGTAGAAGGCCCACATCGCCTGCCAGTGATGCGGCTCGATCGCAGCCCCGGAAAGCTGCCGGATCGTGCCGCCGAAGCCCTGCGCCGCGGCGCGTTCCTTGCGGATCGTCTTGCGCTTGCGCGACGCGAGATCGCCAAGGAAGGCGTCGAAATCGGCGTAGCCCCGGTTTTCCCAGTGAAACTGCTGGGTGCGGCGGTGCAGAAGGCCCATCGCCGCGCCCGCCTCGGCCTCCCTGGCCGTGCAGAAGGTGACATGGGCGGAGGAGAGGCGGTTTTCCGCCGCGACCTGTACCAGCGCCGAGACGAGCGCGGAACGCCCCGCCGCCTCCCACCCCGGCCGGGTGAGAAAGCGCCGCCCCGTCGCGGGCGTGAAGGGCACCGCGACCTGGAGCTTGGGGTAGTACCGCCCGCCCGCCCGTTCCCAGGCATCGGCCCAGCCATGGTCGAAGATGTATTCGCCCTGGCTGTGCGCCTTGGCGTAGCAGGGCGCGACGGCGACGACGCTGTCGCCCGACCGGACGGCGAGGTGATGCGGCTCCCACCCCGTGCCCGGCCCGACGGAGCCCGACTCCTCCAGCGCGGCGAGGAAGCGGTGGGTGGTGAACGGGTCGGCCGGGCGCCCGCCATCGGCGGCCTCGGGGCAGGCGCAGGCATCCCAGTCCGCTGCCGCGATCTCGGCGATCGCGGGGTGAAGCGTGACGGAAAGGCTCTCCGGTCCGGTTGCGGCGTTCATCTGGTCCCCCGGCCCCGGAAGGATGGGGCGGCCCCCGCCCGGGTCAAGCCGGGATCGCGGCGGCGTAGCCTTCGAACGTGATGTTCTGCGCGACCGCGCGGGCGGCCGCCTCGTCTTCCGCGCTGCGGATCGTCCAGCACAGCACCGCGGCGCCCGCCGCCTTGAGTTCCGCCACGCGCGGGCGCGCGAGGTCGCGGTGATGGTGCGACAGGAACGTGGCGCCGACCCGGTCGTAATCGGGGATCCCGCGCAGGCGGGCGCAGGTCGCGGCATCGACGCCTTCTTCCGCGGCTTCCTTCGGCGCCCATTCCCAGGTCGTGAGGCCACGCGGCACCGCTGGCGCGGCCTGCGCCAGTGCGGCGACGGAATGCGGGTTGAACGACATCACCGCCACCGGGCCGGAGTAGCCCGCGAGCACCTCCGCCACCCGGCGTTCAAGCGGCCCGACGTTCGGGCCCATCGCGCCGTCCTGGTCCTTCACCTCGATGAGGAGCGGCACGCGCCCCGCCACGATCGAAAGCACCTCGGCCAGGGTCGGGACGCCTTCGTCGCCGCCGAGAAGGGGAAGGGCCGCCAGCCTTTCCGCCGTCACGTCGCGGATACGCCCGGACTGGCCGGTGAGGCGGGCAAGATCGTCGTCGTGGAACACCATCGGCACGCCATCGGCCGAAGGCTGGATGTCGATCTCGATCCCGTAGCCCGCCGCCACCGCGGCGCGGACCGCGGCGCGCGAGTTTTCCGGCCGCCCTGCGGCGCGGTCGTGCAGCGCGCGATGCGCGATCGGGGCGCCAAGGAAGGCCGGAGGAAGGGCGGGCATCAGGCGACCTCGAAAATCGCCTCGATCTCGACCGCCACGCCCAGGGGCAGCGACGCGGCCGAGACGGCGGAGCGGGAATGCCGCCCGGCCTCGCCGAAGACCTCGACGAGGAAATCGGAACAGCCGTTGATCACCTTCGGCTGGTCGGTGAAATCGGGTGTCGAGTTCACGAAACCGGTCAGCTTCACCACCCGCACCACCCGGTCGAGATCGCCGCCCAGCGCCGCGCGGGCCTGCGCGAGAATCGCCATCCCGCAGGCCCGTGCCGCCGCCGCGCCATGCGCCACGTCCATGTCGGCGCCCAGCTTGCCGGTGATGAGCCCGCCGGGGCCCTGGCTGATCTGCCCCGACACGAACAGCGTGTTGCCCGTGCGCACGAAGGGCACGTAGTTCGCCGCAGGTGCGGGCGCCGCGGGCAGTGTCACGCCCATCTCGCCCAGTCGCGTCTCGATCCGTCCGGTCATGGATTCGCCTCCCTTCGCGTCGCCTTGAAGGCTAGCTGCCGCCGCGACGGACAGGAAGGGGCCGCATCCGGCGAAACAGTCACCCGCCGGAAACCTTTTTCCGGTCACACAGGGGCGGGCGGTTGTCATCCACCGCCCCCCGCCCTATCCCTTTCGGGTGGCCCGCCCGGGCTGAACCCAGAATCGAGCGAGTGCCTGCGT
>SBFT01000067.1 GCA_006227805.1 Paracoccaceae bacterium | reverse complement strand
CGCCTCGGCGAACTTGCCCAGGGTGGTCAGCGCCGCCCAGCCCAGCCCGTGGCGCGGGGCCAGGCGCAGCACCTGCGCAGGATAGATCAGCGCGGCCAGCAATGCCGGCGGCCAGATCAAGCCCAGGCCCAGGATCGCCAGCGGCAGGAAAAGCCCCCAGAGCAGCGCGCGCCGCGTCTCGGCCACCCAGTGACGCTCGGGCGGGGCGCCATGCAGGGCGGCACCTTCGGCGAAGGCGTGACCCGCGCGCAGGCTGCGCCGCCACCATTGCGAGATCCGCGTCATCGCCGCATCATGGGTGGTCATCGCCGCGTCCAGCCGCCAGACCTTCCAGCCCGCGCGGCGCAGGCGAAGGCACATCTCGGGCTCTTCCCCCGCGATCAGATCGTCACGGAAGCCGCCGACCTGGCGCAGCGCGGACATCCGCGCCAGCGCGTCGCCGCCGCAGGCGCGCGCCTCGCCCACGGGCGTGTTCCATTCGATGTCCGCCAGGCGGTTGTAGAGGCTGGCCCGCGGAAAGCGTTCGGCCCGGCGTCCGCAGACCAGGCCCACCTGCGGGTGCTGCGCCAGGAAGGTCACGGCCTTGTCCAGCCAGTCGGGGGCCAGGATGCAATCGCCGTCGATCAGCTGCACCAGGTCTGCATCCGGGGGCAGGGCGGCCAGACCGGCATTGCGGGCGCGGGCGGCGGTGAAGGGCAGGGACATGTCGAGATCGACCACCATGGCCCCGGCCGCGCGCGCCAGGTCGGGGCTGCCATCGGTGGATCCGCTGTCGACATAGACGATCCGGCGCATCCTTCCGCGCAGGCTGTCCAGACAGGCTTGCAGACGCGCGCCCTCGTTGCGGCCGATGACGACAGCGTCGATCGGGGCCGGTTCCGGGACGGGTGCCGGGACGGTAGTCGCCGCCAGCGCCGCATCCCAGTCCGGGGGGCTGCGCATGAAGCCGGTGCGGAGAAGATCGGCTTCGCCCGTCAGGGCGACGGCGGTTTCCGACCACAGCGACAGGCCGGGATCGCCCTGGGCGCGGCTGGCGCGCAGCACGTCCTCGCCATGGCCGACGCCGCCCTGGGCGACGCTGGCGGCATCGCGGGCGAAGGCGCGGTCGGTGAACTTGTAGTGCAGGATCGTGCCCATCACCCCCGACACCGTCACATGCGAGGCGCAATGCGGGTGGACGGCGGGCAGGACCGGCGGGCGCACCTGGACCAGCGGATGCTTGGTCAGGCAGCAGGCCTCGCCGAAGACCTTGCCCCGCACGCCGCCGAACCAGATGCCCATGTCGGGATCTGTCAGGCGATTGTCCTTCAGGAGATACCAGAAGTCGATGCGGTCGCGGTCGTGATAGGGCAGGCGGGTCACGCCGTCGGGATCGGTGAAGCGATAGGCGGCCATGACCTCGGCCACCGGCCTCTCCTGCCAGGGCGCAAGCGGGCCTTCGGGAAACATCTCGGCCATCTGGGCCATCAGCGCCGTCTGCCCGCGCCGCATCATGTAGTCGGTCAGGGCGGTGATCGGCGCGCGCTCCATGCCGGGATAGCGGAACCTTTCGTCCAGATCGGCATAGAGCACCCATCCATAGGCGCAATACCGCGTCGCCACATGGGCGCGGAACAGGTTCTCGATCTGCGCGAAGGGCAGGAGCGACTGGAAGACCGCGCAATCGGGCGCGTCGCGCAGGGCCTCGAGCGTGCCGTCGGTCGAGCCGTTGTCGCAGAAGACGAAATGCGCGACCCCGATCGCGCGGTAATGCGCCAGGAAATCGGCCAGGTGATAGATCCCGTCGCGCACCATCGCGACGACGACCACCGCCTCGGGTCGCCGCGCGAGATCCGGCAGGGCCCCCGAGACATGGCGGACGGAGACCTCGAAAGCCGCCGCGCGCCGCGCCTTGTCGCGTCGGGCCAGGATGCGCGCCAGCAGTCCGGGCCGTGCCTGCGATCCGCTCATCGGGGTGTCGATGCTCCTGACTGGCCTGCGCGCGTCAACCTAGCCGGCGCCGGACGGGATGCAAGACCGCACCGGGCCAGACGTTTCGATATCGGACACGATCCTGCCCGCAAATACCCCATTGTCGCCATGACCCGGGCGCAATCCCCGCGCATGGTCGGTCCCGAGGCAAGACGCAGCGGAGGGGCGGATGCAGGCGCCGTCAAGGGATTACACGCGGTTGTTCGAGTTGTTCCGGCAGGACAACCTCAGCCAGATCGTGGCGACGCGCGAGGCGCGCGCAAAGGTGCATCCCGTCGATCCCGACACCGCGGCGGAGTTCCTTCTGCGCGCGCAACACTCGTTCTCGCGCCCCGGTCCGACCGCGCCGCGCTAGCCGCGGAAGCCGGTTGCCACCACGAATTTCTCGGAACTGTCCGAGCGCGAGGCGGGCGGCTTGACGTTGGCCACCTTGGTGAACTTCTGCTTGAGCAGCTTCTGAAGATCGCCCTCGGCCCCGCCCGCCAGCACCTTGGCGACGAAGGTGCCGCCCTCTTCCAGCACGTCGAAGGCCAGTTGCGCCGCCGCCTCGCACAGCGCGATGATGCGCAGGTGGTCGGTCTGCTTGTGCCCCGAGGACGCCGCCGCCATGTCCGACATGACCACATCGGCCTTGCCGCCAAGCCAGGCCTTCACCTTCTCGTCGGCGTCGTCCTCCATGAAGTCGAGCTGGTGGATTTCGGCGCCGGGGATCGGGTCGACCTCCTGCAGGTCGATGCCCAGCACGCGGCCCACGGCCTTACCCGACTTTTCGCCCAGCGCATTGACCCGCTTGACCGCTACCTGGCACCAGCCGCCCGGCGCGCAGCCCAGGTCGACCACCCGCGCGCCCGGCACCAGGAAGCGGAACTTGTCGTCCAGTTCCAGGATCTTGTAGGCCGCGCGACCGCGATAGCCCTCGGCCTGGGCGCGCCTGACGTAGGGATCGTTCAACTGGCGCTGAAGCCACAGCGTCGAGGACAGCTTGCGCCCCCGCGCCGTCTTGACCTTGACCTTCAGATCGCGCTCGCCGCGCCCGGATGTGTTCTTGGCCATGCCCGCGCCCTCCGTTATCCTGCTGGTATCGCCTGGAGGGCATCCGGGCAAGGGCAGGCAGACAAACAGGAAGGAAGACAGGCATGGCACTGACACGGCGGCATTTCCTTGCGGCGGGCGGTGCGGGCGTGCTGGCGGGATGCGCGCCCTTCGG
>SBFT01000351.1 GCA_006227805.1 Paracoccaceae bacterium | reverse complement strand
AACCCCATCGTCGAGATGGACGGCGACGAGATGACCCGGATCATCTGGGATTTCATCAAGACAAAGCTGATCCTGCCCTACCTGGACATCGACCTGCTCTACTATGACCTGGGCATCGGCGAGCGTGACCGCACGAATGACCAGGTCACCATCGACGCGGCGATGAAGACGCGCGAGGTGGGCGTCGCGGTCAAGTGCGCGACGATCACGCCGGACGAGGCGCGCGTCGAGGAATTCGGCCTGAAGGAGATGTGGCGCAGCCCCAACGGCACGATCCGCAACATCCTGGGCGGCGTGATCTTCCGCCAGCCGATCATCTGCCGCAACGTGCCGCGCCTGGTCCCCGGCTGGACCAGGCCCATCGTCGTGGGCCGCCACGCCTTCGGCGACCAGTATCGCGCGACGGATTTCAGGTTTCCCGGCCCGGGCAAGGTGACGATCAGGTTCGTGGGCGAGGACGGCACCGTGATCGAACGCGAGGTCTTTGACGCCCCCGGCGCAGGCGTCACCATGGCGATGTACAACCTCGACCAGTCGATCATCGATTTCGCCCGCGCCTCGTTCAACTACGGGCTGTCGCTGGGCTGGCCGGTCTACCTGTCGACCAAGAACACGATCCTCAAAGCCTATGACGGCCGCTTCAAGGACCTGTTCCAGAAGGTCTACGACGAGGAATTCGCCGAGGCCTTCCGCAAGGCCGGCATCTCCTACGAACACCGCCTGATCGACGACATGGTGGCCTGCGCCATGAAATGGAACGGCGGCTATGTCTGGGCCTGCAAGAACTATGACGGCGACGTGCAGTCCGACACGGTGGCCCAGGGCTTCGGATCGCTGGGGCTGATGACCAGCGTCCTGATGACGCCCGACGGCAAGATCGTCGAGGCCGAGGCCGCCCATGGCACGGTCACGCGCCATTACCGCCAGCATCAGAAGGGCGAGGCGACCTCGACCAACTCGATCGCGTCGATCTATGCCTGGACCGGCGGCCTGAAGCACCGCGCCAAGCTGGACGGCAATGACAGGCTGACGCATTTCGCCCAGACGCTGGAACGCGTCGTGGTCGAAACCGTCGAGGCGGGGTTCATGACCAAGGACCTGGCGCTGCTGGTCGGGCCGGATCAATCCTGGCTGACGACGATGGGCTTTCTGGAAAAGGTCGACCGCAACCTGAACGCGGCCCTGTCGGGCTGAGGCCGACCGCCGGAGACCAGGCGGGGGCGGCCCTGTCCGGATCGCGGGCAAGGGGGCGGGCCTGTGCCCGTCCCGCGGCCCGGCGCATGAGGTTGACATGGACCAGCGCCAGCACCCCCAGCATCAGGCCGAAGACGCCTGCCGGCAGCGGCACCCGGGCGAGTTTCACGCCCCCGCCCCCGTCCGGACGCGGGATCGCGCCCATGGGCCAGGGCGTCGCCGGATCGAACACCGCCGTGACGCCCTGCCATGCCCAGTCCGGGGCCAGCCCAGAGGCCGGTGCCGCGGCCTGGAAAAGGGCGACCGTTGCGACCGGGAAGGCGCCCTGCGCGTCAGGCGCCCCGATCGGCGCCGCATGGGCCTCCGGGTCCAGGACCGCAAACGGCGCAGCCTCCTGCGGCATCACCGCCTGGATGGTTCCGGCGGCGGCTTCGGAGGGAGAGGCGAGCCGGGCCATGGCCAGAAGCACGCACAAACAGACAGGCCGCATCAGATCCCTCCGTCGCTGGGCAGGCTGGCATCGTCAGCCCGGGGCAGATCGGAAGAATTTTCCGAAAATGCCGTCCATGTGGCGTGATAGACGGGAGAGGTGAACAAGCAGTTAAACTACCTGCGATTGAAGGGAGCCGCGGCGCGACAGGCGCTTGCCGCGTCGGATCGCCCGGATGACACCCCGTGACCGGCCGGATGGGACGTCGCCCGGCAGGCTTGAAATCGCCGGGGTCCCGACCAGTTCCGTCATCGAGGCCCTGCGAAAGACGACCGCGCCCGAAGCTGCGGCGACGCGTTTTCGCTGGCCTTCTGCAGCGCAGCAGGATATGCGCGCGCCAACCCTGACATCATAGGCACGACATGGACCTGCGCAACATCGCCATCATCGCCCACGTGGACCACGGCAAGACGACGCTGGTGGACGAACTGCTCAAGCAGTCGGGCGCCTTCCGCGAGAACCAGTCCGTCGCGGAACGCGCGATGGATTCGAACGACCTGGAACGCGAACGCGGGATCACGATCCTGGCCAAGTGCACCAGCGTCGAGTGGAAAGGCACCCGGATCAACATCGTCGACACCCCCGGCCACGCCGATTTCGGCGGCGAGGTCGAGCGGATCCTGAGCATGGTCGATGGCGTCGTCCTGCTGGTCGATGCGGCCGAAGGCCCGATGCCGCAGACGAAATTCGTCACCTCGAAGGCGCTGGCGCTTGGGCTGCGGCCCATCGTGGTGCTGAACAAGGTGGACAAGCCCGACGCCGAACCCGATCGGGCGCTGGACGAATGTTTCGACCTCTTCGCCAACCTGGGCGCCGATGACGACCAGCTGGATTTCCCGCATCTCTATGCCTCGGGACGCGCCGGCTGGGCGGACGAGACGCTGGAGGGCCCGCGCAAGGGGCTGGATGCGCTGTTCGACCTGGTGGTGCGCCACGTGCCCGCGCCGAAACAGCTGGCCCGCGCGGACGAGCCCTTCCGGATGCTGGCGACGACGCTGGCCTCGGACCCCTTCATCGGCCGCATCCTGACGGGGCGGGTCGAATCGGGCCGCCTGAAGGCCGGCACCACCATCAAGGCGCTGTCCCGGGACGGCACGCAGATCGAAAGCTTCCGCGTCTCGAAGATCCTGGCGTTCCGCGGCCTGTCGCAACAGCCGATCGAGCTGGCCGAAGCGGGCGACATCGTCACGCTCGCGGGCATGTCCAAGGCCACCGTGGCCGACACGCTGTGCGACCCCTCGGTCACTGCCGCCCTGCCCGCCCAGCCCATCGACCCGCCGACGATCAGCGTCACCTTCGGCATCAACGACAGCCCGCTGGCGGGCCGCGACGGCAAGAAAGTCCAGAGCCGCGTGATCCGCGACCGCCTGATGAAGGAGGCGGAATCGAACGTCGCCATCAAGGTCACCGACACCCCCGGCGGCGAGGCCTTCGAGGTCGCGGGCCGGGGCGAATTGCAGATGGGCGTCCTGATCGAGAACATGCGCCGCGAGGG
>SBFT01000411.1 GCA_006227805.1 Paracoccaceae bacterium | reverse complement strand
TCCACACCAACAAAAGGAAGTGGACCATGACACGGAACAAAGGAATCCTCGCCCTGACAACCGCCCTGTGCATGGCGGGCGCGCCGGTTCTGGCGCAGTCGCAAGGGGACTGGACCTTCGGCCTGGGCGTCGGCTGGGTGAACCCCAAGTCGAACAACGGCGTCCTTGCAGGCGGCGCGGCGACGGTGGACGAGAACACGCAGCTCATCATCACCGCCGAATACTTCTTCCGCGACAACCTCGGCGTCGAGATCCTGGCGGCCACGCCGTTCGAGCATGACGTCACGATCGCGGGCATCGGCTATGCGGGCACGGTCAAGCACCTGCCGCCGACGATCTCGCTGAACTATCACTTCCCGACCCAGACCGCGTTCAAGCCCTATGTCGGCCTCGGCGTGAACTGGACGACCTTCTTCGAGGAAACCTCGCCCCTGGGCGTGCTGAGCCTCGACGATTCCTTCGGCCTCGCGGTGCAGGTGGGCTTCGACTACCAGATCAGCGACCGCGACGCGCTGCGCCTGACCGCGCGCTGGATCGACATCGAAACCGACGTCTCGCTGAACGGCGCGCCGATCGGCACCGCCGACATCGACCCGGTCGTGCTCAGCTTCTCCTACGTGCGCCGGTTCTGAGCCGGACGGCATGACGATTGCGGGGCGTCCGGTCATCGGGCGCCCCGCGCTTCTTCGGTGGCGCGCGCCTTCAGCTCCTTGCGGATCACCTTGCCGGTGACGGTCATCGGCAGCGCGTCGAGAAAGGCGATTTCCCTTGGATAGGAATAGCTTGCAAGCCGTTCCTTCACCCAGTCCCGCAGCTCTGCGGCGCTGACCTGCGCGCCCTCCTTCAGCACGACATAGGCCTTCACGATCTCGGTCCGCAGGGCATCGGGCTTGCCCACGACGCCCACCGTCGCGACCGCCGGGTGGGTCAGCAGGCAATCCTCGATCTCGGCCGGGCCGATGCGATAGCCGGCGGAGGTGATCACGTCGTCCTCGCGCCCCAGGAAGCGCAGGTAGTCGCCCTCCCAGACGCCGCGGTCTCCGGTCAGCATCCAGTCGCCGCGGAACTTCTCCCCGGTCGCCTGCGGATTGTTCCAGTAGCCCAGCATCATCGAGGGCGCGCCGCGGCGCACTGCGATGTCGCCCTCGCCTTGCGCGGGTTCGCCCGCATCATCGATGACGCCCAGATCGAAGCCCGGGACCGCCTTGCCGATGCAGCCGGGGCGCGGCGGGAAATCGGCGGCACAGGAGGAGGCCACCATGTTGCATTCGGTCTGCCCGTAGAATTCGTTGATCGTCAGGCCGAAGGCGCCCTGCCCCCAGGCCAGCATCTCGGCCCCCAGCGGCTCGCCCCCGGACGCGACCGACCGCAGGCCCGGGATCACCTGATCGGCGGCCTTCAGCATCCGCAGCGCGGTCGGCGGAAAGAAGACGTTGCGCACCCCGCCTTCCGCGCAGATGCGCGCCGCCCCTTCGGGCGTGAACTTCTCCATCCGCGCGGCGACCACCGGCACGCGCATCGCGAGGCCCGGCATCAGGACGTCGAACAGCCCCCCGATCCAGGCCCAGTCGGCGGGCGTCCAGATCACGTCGCCGGGCGCTCCCAGGTGGTTGTGACTGATCGCGACACCGGGCAGGTGGCCCGTCAGCACGCCATGCCCGTGCAGCGCCCCCTTGGGCTTGCCGGTCGTGCCCGAGGTATAGATCAGCACGGCGGGCGCCTGCGGGCCTGCGGCGGCGAAGGGCACGGGATCGCCCGGCAGGCCCGCCCCGTCCGCCATCACGGGTTCGGCCAGATCGCCCAGAAGCACCGCGCCTTCCGCATCGGTCAGCACCAGCGCGCAGCCGGCATCCCCGACCCGGCTGGCCAGGGCATCCTGCTTGAAGAGCTTGAACAAAGGCACTGAAATCGCGCCGATCTTCCAGATCGCCAGATGGGCCGCCGCGCACCAGGGCGACTGGCCGAGAAGCACGCCCACCCGATCCCCCGGAGACACGCGGGCCGCCAGGCGGCGCGCCAGGCCATCGGTCATCGCCGCCAGATCGCCATAGCTCAGATCGCGGCGCGCCGCGCCCGTCAGGTCGATGATCGCGACCCGCTCGGCCGGATGGTCGAGGCAGAGTGCCGCCATGTTCATGTGCCGCCCTCGCTCACCTGGCGGATCCGGCCCAGCGCATCGACGAGATAGAGCGTTCCCCCGCAGCGCACCGCGATCCCCCCGGGATCCTCTCTCGGCCATCCCCGGCAGGCCGTCACGTCGCCGCCATGCCGGGCGACGTGGCGCTCGGCCACAAGGGTGATCACTTCGGTCATGTCGCGGTCCGCATACCGGCGTCCGATCAGAACCGCGCCGATGGCCACCACGCCCAGAAGGACGCCCAGCGACATCAGCACGGCGCGGGGCATCACCCCGCCATCTCCGCCATCAGTTCGCGCCCGATCAGCATCCGCCGGATCTCGGACGTGCCTGCGCCGATCTCCATGAGCTTGGCATCGCGGAAGATCCGCGCCACGGGGCTGTCGTTCAGGAAGCCCGCCCCGCCCATGGCCTGCACCGCCTGATGCGCCTGGGTCATCGCCGCCTCCGAGGCGTAGAGACAGCAGGCCGCCGCGTCCTGGCGGGTGATCTCGCCCCGGTCGCAGGCCTTGGCGCATTCGTAGACATAGGCCCGCGCCGAATTCATCGCCGTATACATGTCGGCGATCTTGCCCTGCATCAGCTGGAAATTCCCGATCGGCTGGCCGAACTGCCTGCGCGTCGACAGATACGGCATGATCTCGTCCAGACAGGCCGCCATGATCCCCGTGCCGATCCCCGCCAGCACGACGCGTTCGTAATCGAGACCGGACATGAGGACCGCGACGCCGCGCCCCTCCTCGCCCAGCACGTTCTCGAAGGGCACTTCCACATCCTCGAAGATCAGCTCGGCCGTGTTCGACCCCCGCATCCCCAGCTTGTCGAAATGGGGGCTGGTCGAAAAGCCCTTCATTTCCTTCTCGATCAGGAAGGCGGTGATGCCCTTCGATCCCGCCTCGGGGTCGGTCTTGGCATAGACGACCAGCGTATCGGCGTCGGGGCCGTTTGTGATCCAGTATTTCGTGCCGTTCAGCACGTAGCGGTCATTGCGCTTCTCGGCGCGCAGCTTCATCGACACCACGTCCGAGCCCGCCCCCGCCTC
>SBFT01000190.1 GCA_006227805.1 Paracoccaceae bacterium | reverse complement strand
ACAGCGGCCCTGAACGAACGCCAGATCAAGGTACTGAACCGCCTGCTTGATGGGTTCGAGGGCAAGATGACATCATCCAAGTGGGCCATCATCGCCAAGTGCTCACAGGACACCGCGAACCGTGACATCGGGGCTCTACTGGACCTCGGTCTGCTCCGGAAGGGCGAAGGCGGCGGGCGCAACACGCACTACGAGTTGGTGCTGTGAGGGTCGCGACGGCGATCATCCGCACCGTCGATGGGGGGCTCGATAGTAACCGTCCGGTCTGACCGCTACGAGTTCCAGCGCCATGGCAGCAGGTCATCGACCTTGGTGATCTTGTAGTCCGGGATTCGGGCAAGGGTGTCTGCGAGCCAGGCGTGGGAATCGACGGCGTTGAGCTTGGCTGTTTCGATCAGGGTGTAGGCGATGGCGGCGGCCTTGCCGCCTGCCTCGGAGCCGACGAAGAGGTAGTTCTTCCGCCCGAGGGCGATCGCGCGCATGCCGCGTTCGGCGGCGTTATTGTCGAGTTCGAGGATGCCGTTGTCGAGGTAGGGGCGCAGGCGTTCCATGCGGGTCAGGGCATAGCGGATAGCGGCCGCGAGCGGGGATTTGCCCGAGATCGTGGTGAGTTGCATGGCCAGCCAGACCTCCAGGTCGTCGAAGACCGGGGCTGCATGGGCTTTGCGGAGTTCTGCGCGGCGATCCGGTGGGGAACCGCGAGCTTCCTTCTCGACGGCATAGAGCTGGGCGATCCGACCGATGGCCTCTTCGGCGATGCTGGAACCTTGCGACCGGTGGATGTCGACGAACTTGCGCCTGACATGGGCCATGCAGGCGACCTCGCGGATGGCACCGGTCCGATAGAGATCCTCGAACCCGGCATAGCCGTCGGCATGCATCCAGCCGCGGTATCGGGCGAGGTGATCCCTGGGGTGCTGCCCCTTGCGGTCGCCGGAGAACCTATACCAGGCTGCTGGCGGTGCAGTGCCACCCCAGGGGCGTTCGTCGCGGGCGTAGGTCCAGAGCCTTGCGGTCTGGGTCTTGCCAGTGCCGGGCGCCAGCATGCTGATCGGCGTGTCGTCTGCGAAGATGGCCTCGGCCGACAGGACATGGCGCCCGATTGCATCGGCCAGCGGTTCAAGCAGGGCGGTGGTCTTGCCGATCCAGTCGGCCAGCGTCGAGCGGTCCAGGTCGAGCCCTTCGCGGTCGAAGATCTGGCTCTGACGATAGAGCGGCAGGTGGTCCGCATACTTGCTGACCAGCACATGGGCCAACAGACCCGGGCCGGGACGGCCACGTTCGATGGGGCGCGAGGGCAGCGGAGACTGAACAAACTTCTCGCAGCAGGCACAGGTCAACCGGGGCCGGACGATGCGGTTCACGATGAACCGGCCAGGGACGTATTCCAGTTCGTCGGTCACATCCTCGCCGATCCGACGCAGGCGCCCGCCGCAATCGGCACAGACATCGGCGCCGGGCGTCAGCTCCACCTCCATCCGGGGGATATGGTCAGGGATCGGGCGGCGCTTCGGCTTATCCTTCTCCTCGATGTCGGGCAGCTTCATCCGCGCCGTCATGGCAGCGGCGGCGATCTCGCTGGTCTCCAAGGCGAGTTGCAGCTGTTCGGCCGTCTCGGACGACGCGCCGAACCGGTGCGCCCGGTGCCCGGCCAGTTGATGGCGCAGCTTCTCGATCAGGATCGCCTGTGCCTTGACCTCGGCCAGAAGCCGCGCGGTGAAGCTGCGCAGCTCCTCGGGGTCTTCCGGCAAGGTCAGCGTCTGATCGAGCATGCGGGAAGTTTATCCCACTGTATTCCTTGTGGGAATCATTGATTGCAGGCCCCGTAGATTATCCTGCTGCCAGAGGGCGCCACGTCCGTTCCGGTGCCCGCCAGTCAATGCCTTCCAGCAGCATCGACAGTTGCGCAGGCGTCAGCGCCACCTTCCCCTCCTTGGCCGAGGGCCAGACGAACCGCCCCTTCTCCAGCCGCTTCAGGAACATGCAGGCCCCTTGACCATCCCACCAGATCACCTTCACCAGATCGCCACGACGACCACGGAAGACGAACAGATGACCTGCAAACGGGTCCTGCTTCAACACTGCCTCGGCCTGCGCCGCGAGCGCCGCAAAGCCCTTGCGCATGTCGGTGATCCCGGCCGCCAGCCAGACCCGAGTGTTCGCCGGAACCGGGATCACTCTGTCAGCCCCCGGATCAACCGCGCCAGAACCTCGGGATCGTAGCCGCCGCTGATCCGCATCCGGTGACCGCCTGCCAGCTCGATCTCAATGTAGTTCTCGGCGGCAGGTGCTGCCGGGGCAGACCTCGTCGCCGCGACAATCTCTACGGGCAGAAAGCGCGCCTCCTCTGATAGAGGCAGACCCAAGGCAGGGTCCGGCGCATAACGGGGATCGCGCAGCCACTTGAAGATCAGATTGGCATTCACAGCGTAGCGCCGCGCCACCTGAGCCACGGAAACGCCCGGCGCTGTCGTCTGGAAACAGATCAACCGCTTCTCCTCGTCCGTCCAAAGCCGCTTCGTCCGACGCGCCAAGACATCACCATAGTGTCCACTATCAATGGTGGACACTACCCGCCTCTCTCAGCCAGCGACAGAGCAGTCAGGCCGGACGGTTACCCCTGAACTCCGGCTCCGGCGCGCTATTTGGGAATGCCGGAGGTGATCATGACCCAGGCCCTGACCCGTGTGCTGTTCAACGGCGAATGCCCGATCTGCAATGCCGAGATGTGCCACTATGCCGCCCATGCCCGCGAGGCAAACCTGCCGATCATCTTTGACGACCTGAACCGCACCGATCTGTCGGTCTGGGGCGTGACCGAGGATCAGGCGGCGCGACAGCTGCATGTGCTGCACGGCGGGCGCCTGCATGTCGGCATGGCGGCGTTCGTCGTGCTGTGGGCGCAGATGCCGCGCCATGCCTGGGCGGCGCGGCTTGCGCGGCTGCCGGGGGTGAGAGGGGTGCTGGACTGGGGGTACCGCCGCATCGCGGCGCCGTGGCTGTACCGGCGGCACCTGCGGCGAAGGATCAAGTGAAAAGGCCCGCCGGTGTGCGGCGGGCCTTGCCTCTGCGCTGTGGCAGGGATCAATCCTCGGCGGCCTCGGCGGCTTCCTCGCGGGCGCGATCAGCGGCACCCTTGGCCGAGGTGTCGCGGTCGACGAATTCGATGATCGCCATCGGCGCCATGTCGCCATA
>SBFT01000389.1 GCA_006227805.1 Paracoccaceae bacterium | reverse complement strand
CGAAGTCGCCTCGGTGGATGACGGCGTGTTCACCATCGCGCTGGCGAACCTGGTGCGCAGGCGCTGCGACAGCCTCGATGGCCGCGTGCTGAAGGCCATGGGCATCCTGCGCGATCTCAAGGCCGAAGCCCGCGCGCTTGGCTATACGCAGGCCGAGATCGACGCCTATGTCGACAGCGACGCGGAAAAGGAACGGATGAAGGCGCGCGCCGCCGCCCTGTTCGAGGCGCGCGGCGTCGACCCCGACAACCCCGAGGATCTCTGCCGGTTCGGCCGCGAGGAGATCGCTCAGAACAGCCCTGTGGGCGTGCTGCTAAAGGCGAGATGAGGTCCGATGTCCAACCTGCGCAAGATCGTCATTGACGGAACCGAAGTGGAAGTGGACGGGGCGATGACCCTGATCCAGGCCTGCGAAGTGGCGGGCGTGGAAATCCCGCGCTTCTGCTATCACGAGCGGCTGTCGATCGCCGGCAATTGCCGGATGTGCCTGGTCGAGGTGGTGGGCGGCCCGCCCAAGCCCGCGGCCTCCTGCGCGATGCAGGTCAAGGACCTGCGCCCGGGCCCGGACGGCCAGCCCCCCGTGGTCAAGACCAACAGCCCCATGGTCAAGAAGGCCCGCGAGGGGGTGATGGAATTCCTGCTGATCAACCACCCTCTGGATTGCCCGATCTGCGACCAGGGCGGCGAATGCGACCTGCAGGACCAGGCCATGGCCTATGGCGTGGATTTCAGCCGCTACCGCGAACCCAAGCGCGCCGCCGAGGACCTGAACCTCGGCCCGCTGGTGGAAACCCACATGACGCGCTGCATCTCGTGCACGCGCTGCGTGCGCTTCACGACCGAAGTGGCGGGCATCACGCAGATGGGCCAGACGGGCCGGGGCGAGGACAGCGAGATCACCTCCTACCTGGGCGAGACGCTGGTCTCGAACCTGCAGGGCAACATCATCGATCTCTGCCCCGTGGGCGCGCTTGTGTCGAAACCCTATGCCTTCACGGCGCGGCCCTGGGAGCTGACCAAGACGGAATCGATCGACGTGATGGACGCGCTGGGCTCGAACATCCGGGTCGACACCAAGGGGCGCGAGGTCATGCGCTTCCTGCCGCGCAACCATGACGGCGTGAACGAGGAATGGATTTCCGACAAGACGCGCTTCGTCTGGGACGGTCTGCGCCGTCAGCGTCTCGATACGCCCTACATCCGCGAGAACGGCAAGCTGCGCAAGGCGTCCTGGCCCGAGGCCCTGAAGGCCGCCGCCGCGGCCATGAAGGGCAAGCGGGTCGCGGGCCTGGTCGGTGACCTTGCCCCGGTCGAGGCCGCCTTCGCGCTGAAGCAGCTGATCGAGGGGCAGGGCGGCGTCGTCGAATGCCGCACCGACGGGACGAAGCTGCCCGCGGGCAACCGCTCCGCCTATGCCGGCACCGCGGCGGTCGAGGACCTGGAGAGCGCCGAATTCATCATGCTGATCGGCACCAACCCGCGCGACGAGGCGCCGGTTCTGAACGCGCGCATCCGCAAGGCCTGGATGCGCGGCGCCAAGATCGCCCTGATCGGCGAGAAGGTGGACCTGACCTATCCTTATGTTCACATGGGCACCGACCGCGCGACGCTGGCCGGCCTGGCGGACAAGAAGATCGACCACATGCTGGACAAGCCCAGCGTGATCGTCGTGGGCCAGGGCGCCCTGACCGAGGCCGACGGCGCCGCGGTTCTGGGCCATGTCATGGCCTTCGCGGAACGCAGCCGCTCGGGGCTTCTTGTCCTGCACACCGCCGCGTCGCGCGTGGGCGCGATGGACGTGGGCGCCGTGGCGGATGGCGGCATGGAGGCCGTCAGGGAGGCGCAGGTGATCTACAACCTGGGCGCGGACGAGGTCGAGATCGCCGCCGGTCCGGTGGTGATCTACCAGGGCAGCCATGGCGACCGGGGCGCGCATCGCGCCGACATCATCCTGCCCGCCGCCGCCTATACCGAGGAGAACGGCCTTTTCGTGAACACCGAAGGCCGTCCGCAACTGGCGCTGCGCGCAGGTTTCGCGCCGGGCGAGGCGAAGGAGAACTGGGCGATCCTGCGTGCGCTTTCGGCCGAACTGGGCGCGACACAGCCCTGGGACAGCCTGGCGCAGCTGCGCCAGGCGCTGGTCGCCGCCGTGCCGCATCTGGCGCAGATCGACGAGGTGCCGGAAAACGACTGGCAGCCGCTGGCGCCGGGCAAGCTGGGCGAGGCCACCTTCCGCAACGCGATCCGCGACTTCTACCTGACCAACCCGATCGCGCGCGCGAGCACGCTGATGGCCGAATTGTCGGCGCTGGCGCGCGCGCGCGGCGAGGCGAAGATCGCCGCCGAGTGATGGGGCGCGCCGTGGGGGCCATATCGACATGCCTGGCGCTGGCCGGATGCGCCCCCGGACCGGGCGCGGGAGAGCGTTTCGCGCCCGACTACAGGGGCATCGAGACGCGGCTCCTGCAGGGCGATCTGGTGCAGTTCAGCGTCCGGATGACGGGCGCGCGGACGGCTGCGGACGTCGAGGATTACGCCGAATGCGCGGCGGCCCAATATGCCCTGATCCGGGGCTTCGGATTTGCGCGGCATTTGCGCACAAATGTGTACGAGACGGGTGGCGTTTGGACAGGAGATGCGGTTTACACCATCTCGGCATCGCTGCCGCGCGGACTGCGCACTATCGACGCCGAAGTCGTTGCCGCGAACTGCGCAGAAAACGGGATACCAATGGTGTGAGGATCCATGGCTGACTTCTTGACCACTCCGGCCGGTATCGGCGTGCTGATCCTCGCGCAAGTGCTTGCCGTCGTTGCCTTCGTGATGCTCAGCCTCCTGTTCCTCGTCTATGGCGACCGCAAGATCTGGGCCGCCGTCCAGATGCGGCGCGGCCCCAACGTGGTGGGCACCTTCGGGCTGTTGCAGACGGTGGCCGACGCGCTGAAATACGTGGTCAAGGAAGTGGTCATTCCGGCGGGCGCCGACAAGACGGTGTTCATGCTGGCGCCGATGCTGTCCTTCGTGCTGGCGCTGATCGCCTGGGCGGTCATTCCCTTCAACGAAGGCTGGGTCCTGTCCGACATCAACGTGGCGATCCTCTACGTCTTCGCGATCTCCTCGCTCCATGTCTACGGCGTGATCATGGGGGGCTGGGCGTCGAACTCGAAATACCCGTTCCTCGGGAGCCTCCGGTCGGC
>SBFT01000020.1 GCA_006227805.1 Paracoccaceae bacterium | reverse complement strand
CTCACCGGCCAGCGCGACCGCCGCGGCCTCGGGTCTGTCGGGGTCCATGGTCAGAACCCGCGCATTGGTTATGATCACTGTCGCAGCCGACGTCATTCCGGGTCTCCATACATGTTAACGATCAGCGTAGCCGCGCGGGAATGGGCTGTCCAACATTCCGATCAAAAAAACGCCCGTCGGGCGGATCGGGCCGACGTGTCGGGCAAATACCCGGCAGGCGCGGCGCCTCACCCCGCCCGGCGGACGACAGGTCGGCGCCGGAAGAACCGCGCAAGGCTTCACAGCGGCGCGCAGATTGGTCATGACTTGGACAGGCGGCCGCCCCCGCGCGGGGTCGGCACCGGACAACCAACGGTGGCCTGTCGCCGCAGCATGAAAGGACCGGGCATGGAGACCATCGTCTATTCCAACCTGCGCGACATCGACGGGCGCGGGATCGGCATCCGCTGCCGGGGGCCGCGGATCGAGGCGGTGTCGCCCGGCCTGACCGCGCCCGATGCCGTCGATTGCGGCGGCAGGCTGGTCCTGCCCGCCTTCGTCGAGCCGCATGTCCATCTCGACAAGACGCTCTGGGGCGAGGATTGGGTGCCCGGACCCCGCGCCGCAACCCTGCGCGACTACATCGAGAACGAGCGCCGGGTGCTTGCCGCCAACACCACCCCGCCCGAGGTCCGCGCCGGGCGGCTGCTCTCCGAGATGCTGCGCCATGGCACGACGGCGGTGCGGTCGCATGTGGACGTCGCCCCCGATATCGGGCTGGCCCATGTGGACGCGATGCTGCGCCTGCGCGAGGCCTGGGCCGAAAGGGTCGATCTGCAATTCGTGGCCTTTCCGCAGCAGGGCCTTCTGTCGCGCCCCGGAACGGCCGACCTGATGCGCGAGGCCATCGCCCTGGGGGTCGAGACGGTCGGCGGGCTCGATCCCGCGGGCATCGACGGCGATCCGGAGGGGCAATTGCGCTTCATCTTCGATCTCGCCACCACGACGGGCGCGGGCATCGACATCCACCTGCACGATCCCGGCGATCTGGGCGCCTGGCAGGTCGAGCGGATCGCCGACCATACGGATGCCTCGGGTCTCGCGGGTCGGGTCATGATCTCTCATGCCTATTGCCTCGGCATGATCCCCATGGACCGGCTGGAGCGGATCGGTCGCCGTCTGGCCGATCTTCGGATATCGCTGATGACATCGGCCCCCGCCGAGACGGCGGTTCCGCCGGTGGCGGAGCTGGTCGATCTGGGCGTGACGGTCTGCTGCGGGTCGGACGGGATCCGCGATGCGTGGTCGCCCTTCGGAACCGGCGACATGCTGGAACGCGCCTTCCTGACGGCCTATCGCTTCGACTGGAACACCGACGACGATTTCCGCCGCGCGCTGGACTGCGCGACCGGCGCCGCGGCCAGGGCCATCGGGATAGCGGACCACGGACTGCGGCCCGGCGCCCGCGCCGACTTCGTGATGATCGACGCCGAGACAGCGGGCGACGCGGTCTGCCGCCGCCCGGCGGGACGGCGCGTCGTGCGCCGCGGCAAGCTGGTGACGGGGTGACCCCGATGGACGGACGGACCGGCATGACCCTCGCCTCTCTTCCCCTTGGCCAGCGCCCCGAGGGGCGCACCGCGCTCGGGGCGCGCTGGATCGTCGCCTGCGACGAGAACGGACATCGCCTGCTGCGGGACGGCGAAATCGTGATCGAGGGGTCCGAGGTCCTCTATGTCGGGCCGGAGTTTCCGGGCGAGGTGGCGCGCCGGATCGACCTGGGCGAGATGCTGATCTCGCCGGGCTTCGTCGATCTCGACGCCCTGTCCGACCTCGACACGACGCTTCTGAGCGTCGATTACGGCCCCGGCTGGGCCACGGGGCGGGTCTGGCCGCAAAGCTATGTCGACCGCGGCCCCTACGAGATGTATTCCCCCGAGGAACTGGTCTTCCAGAAGCGCTTCGCCTTTGCCCAGCTGCTGCGCAACGGCATCACGACCGCCCTGCCCATCGCCTCGCTCTTCTATCGCGAATGGGGAGAGACCGTTGCCGAATTCGAGGCGGCCGCCGATCTTGCGGGCGAACTGGGGCTGCGCGTCTGGCTGGGCCCCGCCTTCCGGTCCGGCGGCATGGTCTGCACCGCGCCGGGCGTGCTGGAACCCGTCTTCGACGAGGCGCGCGGCCTTCGGGGACTGGAGGACGCCATCGCCTTCGCCGGCCGGATGGCGGGCCGGCACGGCGGCCTCGTCCAGACCATGCTGGCGCCGGACAGGGTGGAAACCTGCACGATCGACCTTCTGCGCCGGACCATGGCCGCGTCGGCCGAGATGGGCCTGCCCGTCCGCCTGCACATGGCGCAGGGGCGGATGGAGCGCGCGGTGATGGCGCGGTTGCACGGCACGACGGCACCGGACTGGCTGGCGCGGCACGATCTTCTGTCCGAGCGCCTGATCGCCCCGCACGCGGTCGAGGCCGAGGACGCGGACCTCGACCTCTATGCCGCGCATGGCGTGACGATCGCGCATTGCCCGCTGGTCTATGCCCGCGACGGCGAGGGACTGCGGTCATTCCGGCGCTGCCGCGACAAGGGCATCCGCATCGGCATGGGAACCGACACCGCACCGCCGGACATGGTGCTGAACATGGCGGTGGGCCTGATGATGGGACGCGCGGTCGGGGGCGGGGCCGAGGGACTGACCACCGCCGAGATCTTCGACGCGGCAACGATCGGCGGGGCCGACGCGCTGGGCCGCCCGGATCTGGGACGCCTGCGGCCGGGTGCCAGGGCCGACATCGCCGTGTTCGACCTTGCCGATCCCTGGTTCGCGCCCGGCGTCGACCCGATCCAGACGCTGATCTTCGGCGCGACGGGCCGGGTGACGCGGGCCGTCTTCGTGGATGGTCGTCTCTCGATGCGGGACGGCGCGATCGTCGGCCATGCCCCGGACGACATGCGGCGGCAGGCGCAGGCGCAGTTCGACCGGCTGGTCGCGAAATACCCCGACCGCACCTTCGGCCACCCGGCCGTGGACCGCATCTTCCCGCCGACCTATCCGCTGCTGTGAGCGGCCTTCAGGCCCGGCGCAGGGGGCGGTGGACTACATGTTGCGGCGCCGGGGCACCGGTCAGAGCCCGCCCGGTGGCGCCAGGGCCCGGCACGCGTGCCGACACGCGCGCGGTCAGGCGAAGGAGGGCCGGGGTGCGCTGCGGGCAAAGCGGAAC
>SBFT01000387.1 GCA_006227805.1 Paracoccaceae bacterium | reverse complement strand
TGCAGCGTCACGTCCGCAGCGGTGAGGCCCAGCTTCGCCAATTGCGCCCCGGGCAGGTTCCCGGGGCCGCAGACCAGCACCTCGCCGAAGGACCCCAGGTCGTCCTCGGCGGTCGCGGCCTCCTTGTCGGCCGCATATTTGGGCGGAAAGCCCGTATCGACGAGGATGGTCTCGCCCGCATCCGTGCGGATGACAAAGCCGCAGATGCCGATCACGCGGCCATTCTGGTTCACCCGGAAAAGCCCGTAGTCCAGCACATGCAGCGCGACCGGCTTTCCTTTGACAAATCCCGCCGCCTGCACGCACCTTCCTCCCGGATAGCCATGACCATCCTCGGGGCGAGGCGATGAAAGTCAAGATACACACCCTCTTCCAGTATCTCCTCGACACGACCGAGGCGAAGCCCGAGGCCTTCGTCGGGTTCTCCCTGTCGCAGTCGCCGAGACTGGGGGACTTCCTCGCCGATCTCGACCCGGACCTGCCCCTCGACTGGAACAACCGGTCCTTTCGCGGCCTGCCCGAACTGCGCGAGCGCGTGATCGAACAGGCGGGTCTGGCGGGGCTGTGCGGCCCCGGGGACGTGCTGATCACGGCGGGCGCGGCGGAAGCGAACTACCTCGCCTTCATGCAACTGGTCCAGCCGGGGGACGAGGTCATCGTGGAACGCCCCGGCTGGCCGCAGGCCGAGGTCCTGGCCGAAGCCGTGGGCGCGCGTGTCCGCATCATCGACCGGGACGAGGGGCTGGGCTGGGCGTTGCCTCTCGACGCGCTCGAGGCGGCAATCACCCACAGGACGAAACTGATCTTCCTGTCCAATCCCAACAACCCGACCGGCGCCCTGATGGCGCGCGGGGATCTCGAACGCCTCGCCCGCGCAGCCGATCGGGTCGGGGCCTGGCTCCTGGTGGACGAGGTCTATGCCGGTCTCGAATGGCAGGGCGCGCGCGCGCCCTCGATCGCCGGCCTCTATCCGCGCGGGATCACCACGGGCAGCGTGTCGAAGGCGCTGGGCCTTCAGGGCCTGCGCACCGGCTGGATGATCTGCCGCGACGAAACCCTGATCCGGGACGCCTTCATCCTGCGCGAGAACGCGAGCGAGATCATGAACATCCTGGGCGAGGTCATCGCCGAGATCGCGCTGCGCCCGGACCGCCTTGCCCCCGCGATGGCTGCCGCGCGGGCGGCGGGGCAGGCGACGCTGGCCAGGCTCGACGCCTATGTGGCGGGCCAGCCGAAACTGTCCTGGACGCCGCCCCGGGCCGGGCTGATCGGGCTGGCGCGGCTGGCCCCCGGCATCGACGGCGACGCCTTCGCGCGCCGCCTGCTGGCCGATCCCTACCGCACCTTCCTGCTGCCCGGCAGCGCCTATCATCGCCCGAACCATATCCGCCTGGGCGTGGGCGGCGGGGCGGCCGCCAATCTCGACCTCGGGCTCGCGCGGATGGCGGCGCTCCTGGCCGACTGGTGAGGCGTCTTTGCCATGGACCGGGCCGCGCCGACGGCCTAGCTTCGGCGTCGGAAACAGGGGGCATCTCATGCTGACGAACACCAGACACGCAGGCTATTTCCTCTATCACTCGATCGGGATGTATCCCGGCAAGGAAGAGGACATGTCCCGCGCCATGTCGGAATTCGCGGAAGTCTGGGCCGCGCCCGACGACAAGCAATGGGGATATGTCCTGCGCAAGCGGCAGGATTTCATCGATTGCTGGCGGCGGATCATCAACGTGCCCAAAGGCTCGGCCACCACCTGCGAAAGCGTGACGGACGGTCTGCACAAGGTGATGCGCGCGCTGCCCGAGGGGATGCTGCGCGGCAAGCGCGTGCTGATCGCGGCGGATTGCTTTCCGTCCCTGCATTTCCTGCTGACGGGGCTGGCGCCGAAGATGGGGTTCACGCTTCACACCGTGCCGATGCGCCCCGGCGCGAGTTGGGTGGAACAGGAGGACTATCTGGCCGCCTGGGGCCGCGACGTCGGCCTGGCGCTGATCACCTGGGTGACCTCGACCGCCTCGGCCCGCGTCGATCTGGGCCCCCTCGTCGCGCATGGCCGCGACATGGGCAGCCTGATCGGGGTCGACATCACCCAGGCGGCGGGGCTGATCCCCTTCGACGCGCAGGCGCCGCGCGTCGATTTCGTGCTGTCGACCAGCCTGAAATGGATGTGCGGCACGCCGGGGGCGGGCATTCTCTACATCGACAAGGAGATCATCCCGACGCTGGAACCCGAAGGGCGCGGCTGGTTCTCGCAGAACAACCCGTTTTCCTGGGACCTCGACAAGTTCGCCTTCGCCCCGGACATCCGGCGCTTCGACGGCGGCACGCCGGGGTCGATGGCGGCCATCGCCTCGCTTCCCGCGCTGCAATGGCATGCGGGCCAGTCGCAGGCCGAGTTGCAGGCCTGGAACCGCCAGCTGGTCGACCGCATCCTTGTGCGCGCGGATCAGCTGGGTCTGGCGCTGCAATCCCCGCGCAATGCTGACCGGCGCGGCGGGTCCGTCATGCTGCGGTTCGAGGACAAGCCCGATGCGGCCGCCGTCGTGGGGGCCCTGGGGGTCGAGGGCTATTCCGTCGATTTCCGGGGTCCCCTGATGCGCCTGTCGCCGGGCGTGGTGACGCGGGCGGAAACCGTCGACACCGTCTTCGACATCGCGGGCGAGGTGATGGCGCGCCGCCGCCGTCGGATGGCGGGGCAGGGCGCTGCGCCCGGGGCCGATGCGGGCGCGACGCTGGCGGCCTTCGCGCAGATGCTGCTGGCGGGGAAGGTGCGTGTGGTGGACTGCACCGCGCCCCTCGGCCCCGAGACGCCGATCCTGCACCTGCCGGAGGATTTCGCGAAGAACACGCCCAAGGTGGAAATCCACAAGATCAGCGAATACGACGCCGACGGCCCCTTCTTCGCCTGGAACTGGCTGAAGCTGGGCGAACATTCCGGCACCCATTTCGACGCGCCGCATCACTGGCTGTCGGGCAAGGACTTCGCCGATGGCTTCACCGACACGCTGGACGTGCAGCGGCTGGTGGCGCCCGTTAACGTCATCGACTGTTCGCGCGAGGCCGCCGCCGACCCCGATTTCCTGCTGACCGCCGAACACGTGAAGGCGTGGGAGCGCGCGCACGGGGCCATCAACCCCGGCGAATGGGTCCTCATGCGCACCGACTGGGACCGCCGCGCCCATGACGAGGCCTTGTTCCTGAACGACGAC
>SBFT01000328.1 GCA_006227805.1 Paracoccaceae bacterium | reverse complement strand
TCAGCGCCAGCGCCAGCAGCGGGCTCATGCCGCGCGGGGCGCCCGCTTCACGAGGCCGAGCTTCGCACGCACCTCCTCGGGGCCGATCACGCGCGCGCCCATGTTCTCGATGATGGTGACGGCGCGGTCGACCAGCTGGTCGTTGCGCGCCAGCACACCCTTGTCCAGCCACAGATTGTCTTCCAGCCCGACGCGCACGTTGCCCCCCGCCAGCACGGCGGCGGCGACATAGGCCATCTGGTTGCGACCAAGGGAAAACGCGCTGAAGGTCCAGTCGGGCGGCACGTTGTTCACCATCGCCATGAAGGTGTTCAGATCGTCCGGCGCCCCCCAGGGCACGCCCATGCAGAGCTGCACCAGCGCGGGCCCCTTCAGCACGCCATCGGCCACCAGCTGCCTGGCATACCACAGATGCCCGGTGTCGAAGGCCTCGATCTCGGGCATGACACCGAGGTCCGTCATCATGCCGCCCATGGCGGTCAGCATGCCGGGCGTGTTGGTCATCACGTAATCGGCCTCGGCAAAGTTCATGGTGCCGCAATCCAGCGTGCAGATCTCGGGCAGGCACTCGGCCACGTGGGCGACGCGTTCGGTGGCGCCCGCCATGTCGGTGCCCTGCTGGCTCAGCGCCATCGGGTTCTCGACCGGTCCGAAGACGATGTCGCCGCCCATCCCCGCCGTCAGGTTCAGCACGACGTCGGTGTCGCTGTCGCGGATGCGGTCGGTCACCTCCCGGTAGTATTCGAGCTTGCGCGAGGGCTTGCCGGTCTCGGGGTCGCGCACATGGCAATGGACGACGGCCGCCCCCGCCTTCGCCGCCGCGATGGCGCTGTCGGCGATTTCCTTGGGGCTGCGCGGCACATGGGCGCTGCGGTCCTGGGTGGCGCCCGAACCGGTCACGGCACAGGTGATGAAGACCTCTCGGTTCATGCTCAGCGGCATCTTGTTTCTCCCTTGATCGAGAGCCCCAGAATGGCGCGGCTTGCCCGCCGGGACTTTGCCCGATACGAAGATATCTTGATGAGACGCGAAGAAACCATCCTGCGCCGGGACGATGCCCCCCTCGAGGTGGCGGTACTGGTCTTCGACCGCGCCAACATCCTGTCGCTGGCCGCCGCGGTCGATCCCCTGCGCGCGGCGAACCGTCTGGCCGGACGCCGGATCTTCGCCTGGCGCTTCGTCACGCCCACGGACCTGCCGGTGCATCTGACCGCCGGAATCGACCTGCCCGCGGCCCCCCTCTCGGGCCTCGACGGGGCGCAGTTGCTGGTCGTGGTCGCGGGCTTCGACCTTGCGCGGCAGGCCACCGCAGCGGTCCGCGCGGGCCTGCGCCGCATCGCCGCCACCGGCGCCACCCTCGCCGGCATCGACGGCGGCCCCTGGATCCTGGCCGAGGCGGGCCTCCTGAACGGCGAGACGGCGACCACCCATTGGGAGGATATCCCCACCTTCGCCCAGCGCTTCCCCGAGGTCACGGTGGTCACCGACCGCTTCCGCATCTCCGGGGCCCGGATGACCTGCGGCGGCGCCACGCCCGCCCTCGACATGATGCTGCACCTGATCGCGGTCCGCCACGGCGCGCAGCTGGCCGAACGCGTCGCGGGCGTCTTCATCCATGACAGCCCCACCGATCCGTCCCGCCCGCAGTCGCACCTGGGCGCCGATCCCCGCCATTCCCGCCTGACGGCGGAGGCCGCGCGGCTGATGGCGGCCCATCTCGACGCGACGCTGCCGGTCCCCGAGATCGCCCGGCGCCTCGGCGTCAGCCCGCGCACGCTGGAAACCCGCTTCCGGTCCCGCCTCGGGACCAGCCCGCGCGCCTACTACACCGGTCTGCGCCTGGCCGAGGCGCTGCGGCTGGTCACGCAGACGGAAACGCCCCTGATCGAGGTCGCGCTCGCCACCGGCTTCGGCAGTCCCGCCGCCTTCTCGCGCGCCTTCCGCGCGGCCCATGGCCTGGCGCCCAGCGCGCTCAGGCGCCGCTAGGCAATCCCGCTTCTTTCTGGTTCCAAATACGCAAATCCCGCCGGAACCGGCCGCGCGATCAGAACGGCATGGGATGCGCCCTGTGGGCCGCGTCGATCTCGGCCAGCACCTCGTCCGACAGCGTGACCGCGACCGACCCCAGCACCCGCTCGAGTTGCCCGAGGCTGGTCGCGCCGAAGATCGCGCTGGTCATGAAGGGCCGCGTCCGGCACCAGGCCAGCGCCAGGTGCACCGGGTCCAGCCCGTGGCGGCGCGCGATGTCCAGATAGGCCTCGACCGCCGGACCCACGCGCGGCGTCTCGCGCCCGCCCATCGTCGGCGTCCAACCCTTGCGGGACCCCTCCGGCACAGCGCCGCCCTGGTACTTGCCCGTCAGATAGCCCGCACCCAGGGGCGAGAACGCGATCAGCCCCACATCCTCGTAGAGGCTCAGTTCCGCCATGTCGGTGTCGTAGAGTCGGCAGAGCAGCGAATATTCGTTCTGCATCGTCTGCACCCGGGGCAGGCCGCGGTCCTCGGACAGGCGCAGCCATTGCGCGGTGCCCCAGGCGCTTTCGTTCGACAAGCCGAAATGGCGGATCGTGCCGCGATCCACCTCACGCTGCAGGGCCTCCAGGCACTCTTCCATGTTGGCGATCACGGTGGCGCGGTCGGCGGGCCTGGGATCATAGGTCCAGTTCTTCCGGAACATGTAGCTGCCCCGGTTCGGCCAGTGGAACTGGTATAGGTCGACATAATCGGTCCTGAGCCGCTTCAGCGCCGCCTCGAGTTCGCGGTGGATCGAGGCGCCGGTGATCTCCTCGCCGCCGCGCGCCACGCTGCCCTCGCCGGCGATCTTGGTGGCGATCACCCAATCCTCGCGCCGGCCGCCCTTGGCGATCCAGTTGCCGATGATCTCCTCGGTGCGCCCGATCGTCTCGGCGCGGACCGGATTGACCGGATACATCTCGGCCGTGTCCATGAAATTGATCCCGCGGTCGGCGGCCATGTCGATCTGGGCATGCGCATCCGCCTCTGGCGTCTGGTTGCCCCAGGTCATCGTGCCGAGGCACAGGACCGATACCGCCGGCCCGTCGTGGCCAAGTGTAACGCGCTTCATCTTTTTCCACCCCTTGCTGTCCGGCCGCAGCCTAACGCTTCGGGCGACGGGGGCAAGTCGGGGCGGCGGCTGCGGATCGGCGACGGCGGGTCGGGGACGGCGGGTCGGGGACGGCGGGTCGGGGA
>SBFT01000164.1 GCA_006227805.1 Paracoccaceae bacterium | reverse complement strand
ATCTCGGGGATTACGCCGCGCGGTTCCCGCCCGAGGCGCCAAGGCCCGATCTGCCCGCGCACATCGCGCAGGACTTCGCGATGATCGCCGCGCCGGGTTCCGGTTTTGCCTATTCCGACACTGGTTACAACCTGCTGGAACTGGCGATCGAGGACTGCACCGGCGAGGATTTCGGCGCCTACATGGCGCGTGAGGTTCTGGGGCCGCTCGGCATGGCGACAGCCAGCTTCGACTGGACTGGCGCGCGGATGCCGGTGGGCCACGACCTGCGCGGACGGTCCGTTGCATCCTACGTCTACCCCGGTCGCGCCTCGGGCGGGTTGCACGCCACCGCCGCCGACGTCGCGGGCTTCGCTGTGGCCGGGATGGCGGGCGCCGAGCAACAGGTGCTCTCGCCCGAAGGCGTAGCCAGCCTGCACCGCGCGCAAGTCGCTGTCGGTGGTCTGTTCGGCCTTGCCGCCGAGGGCTATGGCCTGGGGCATTTCACCGAAGTGCTGTCCGACGGGCGCGCGGCAGTCTGGCACGGAGGGCAAGGCCTGGGCTGGATGAGCCATGTTCACCTCGTGCCGGAAACCGGCGACGGCATCGTGATCCTGTCCAACAGCCAGCGCGCCTGGCCGCTGTTCGCCGCGATCCTGCGGGACTGGTCGCAAAGCCTTGGCGTGGCGCCGGTCGGCATGGCGCGCGTGCTCTGGGCCGAAACCGCGACGCGCGGCATAATTGCACTGGCGCTGGCTTGTGCGGTTCTTTCGGTCTGGGTCGCACTGCTGGGTGGGGCGCGACCCAGGGTCCTCAGGGCCTGCGCGGGCGGCATCGGCTCAGCCCTGATCCTCTGGCCACTCTGGGCCGCGGCGCAGGACTACCTGTTCGTGTTCTCTATCCTGCCGGGCCTCTGGCCCTGGCTTGGCGCGGCCTCGGGGTTGGCGGGCCTCGGCCTTGTCATGCTTGCGGTTCTGCCGGAGCGTCAGCGATGACAGCCCTGCGTCTTGTGGCCCTCGCCCCGATCGCGGCCATTGCAGCCGGGCGCATATGGAGAACCTGCCCGTCAGGGCGGCGAAACCGGCAGCCTGCCTGACCGGCCCGAGGCTCCGCTCAACCGCTCGCCCCGCACGAGGAAGCGCCCATCGATGCGCAGTGCCAGCGGTTCGCCCGAGATCGGTGGTGCGCCCACCGCCGCCGGGCGCTGAGCGTGGATGTGCAGATGCGGCTCCGTCGAGGCGCCGGAATTGCCGACCTCGCCCAGCGGATCGCCCACCGCCACCAGGTCACCAGGTGCGACATGGAGACTGCCCTGCCGCATGTGGGCCAGCACGATCTCGGCCGCGTCGCAGCGCAGGATGACGTGATTGCCCAGTCTGTTGACCGGATCCTGCCGCGGCACATCGAAATCGGGCATGCCGCCCTCGGCCGCGACGATCTCTCCGCCGCAAGGCGCGCGCAGTTCCGCGCCGAAGATCGCGTAGGCTGCCGGATCGGCGGGCCGCCAGCCGCCCGCGCGAAAGCCCCATGGCCCCAGTCCGAAGAAATCCAGCGCGTAGGATTGTCCGCGCCAGGGCCGGAAGCGTTCCACGCTTTCGTCCAGTGTCGCGAGATGCGCATTTACCAGCCTGTTCGATCCACCATTGCCGACCAGATACCGTCCCGGCCCGAAGGGATTGGCGATATCGACAAGCTCAACGGGCGGCGGGCGCTGCCCCGCAAGCGCCCTGGCTCCATACCACCCGCCAAGCCCGAGCAGGAGGATCGAAAGGACCAGCCCGAGCCATCCCGAGACCGCCTTGGGCAGGAGCGGCATTTCCGTGAAACGCCTCCGCCCTAGGGAAACGAGAGCCGCCAGCAGCCAAAGCCCGCCATAAACCGAAGGAAGCCACCACCCCGTCACCGCCCATTGCGCAACCCGCGCCAATGCGAGGAAAAACAGCCCTGTCCCCGCTGCCTGCACCGTGAAACCGATCGAGCTGCCCGCAGGCAGGAAGGCCAGCCAGGCGATCAGCCCGAGCGGCAGCGCCATCTGCATGGCGAGGATCGAGAGTGTCACGGCCGTGCCTCCGGAAAGCGGATTTCGGTCACCTCGGCGATGAAGAAGGGAAAGTAGTCCTCGGTGCCGAACAGGTTGCCCGCTTCGATCCGGAACGGCAGGCGATAGCCCCCCACCTCGCGGAAGTCCGACATGACGGCGCCGAAGGGCTGCAGCCGGTGCACCTTGTCCGGGTTCGCATTGCTCCAGCGCTGGAAGGTGACTTCAACCGGGCGGCCTTCGGCATCGACGGTCACATCGACGGCCTGCTCGAGATCTCCATGGGTCACGGTCACGCGGGCGGTGTTCTGGTCCACGGCCTCCCACGTGACACCCGGCCCGGGCAGCAGCGCCGCGGGCGACCAGATCGCGGCCTCGCCGACATACCGCCCGAAGGCCGAGCGGGTATGGTCGGGATCGCCGCCCAGCCGGGCGACGGGGATCACGCCGAAGATCCGGAACCGCGTCCAGCGCCCCGAATCCGATCCCGACACGGGCATGCCCGCGCGCGTCCGCATCGCCCAGACGAAGCCCTCCGGCGCGGCAAGGATCTGGCGCGCCGTCATCGGCTGGTAGTTGGGCGCGTCCTTGCTGCCGAGGCTGAACTGCCCGCCCATGTCGATCTCGACCACCGGCCGAAGCGGCGTCTCCGGACGGATCGTGTAGCCGAAATAGCGGCGCGCCGGCTCGGGCAGAGCGGCCACCATCTCGGCGGCGAAGGTTTCGGGATTTGCCGGCTGGAGCGTAACCAGCCGTGCCCATTCAGCGCGGTCAGCCCGTCGGTCCAGAACCAGCCAGAGCACAAGCGCCGAGACCGCGGCGGCAAATGCGATGAGAATTGCCAATGCGAGTTTCATGCGTTCATCGATCCCAAGGTCCAAGGTATTGCTGTACGCGCCGACGCAATCGGCGCGATGACTTGAACCAGCGCGCATCCTCGTGCTGGACGAACTGGCCCGCGGCCCTTGCGTTCCGGATCGCACCCCGCACCGGCCGACATGTGGCGCTCAGCGGCGCTCGTCCATGCCCTGCATCCACGGCACTGATTATCATCACAATCATGCAGTTATCAACTTCATGGGCTTGGCGGGCAGCGCGAGCGTCATTCCAAGGAAGCAATGCACCTCACCAAGGGGCCACCAGGATGACGCGCCGCACACAGGATGACACGAAAGCCCTCGACGCCTTCCCCGCCGCCAGGAC
>SBFT01000128.1 GCA_006227805.1 Paracoccaceae bacterium | reverse complement strand
CCCCTGGTCAGCCGCAGCCGGACGGCGGGCTTCATCCAGGTCATCTCGGTCTCGGCGCCCGGAGGGGAAGGTCTGCGTCCGACAGTGGGCGCCGGCGGTGCGGAGCCGGTCCCTGCGATCGATGCGCCCTCGGCGCGTGAAGGCCTGGCCGCGCAGCTTCTGGCCCGGGGCCATGCCGAACTGCCGGGGCTGACCTTCGCGACCGGGTCGGCCACTCTGTCCGAGGGGCGGTATGACAGCCTGGCGGAACTGGCCGGTTTCCTGACCGAGAACCCGGGCGCCAGCGTCGTGCTGGTGGGCCATACCGACGCGACCGGAAGCCTCGAGAGCAATATCGCGATCTCGCGCCAGCGCGCCCAATCCGTGCGCGACCGCCTGGTCAGCGCCCACGGGATCGCCGCGTCGCGGCTGGGCGCGGAAGGCATGGGATACCTGGCCCCGCGCGACACGAACCTGACCGAGGAGGGCCGGACGCGCAACCGAAGGGTCGAGGCGGTGCTGCTGACGCTGGACTAGGTCAGGGCCTTGTACATGTAGACCGTGCCTTCGTAGGTGTCGGTGAAGGGGTTCCGGCAGTAGCCGGGGATTTCGCCCGCGACGCGGAAGCCCTCGCTTTCGTAGAGGGGCTGGGCGTGGTCGTTGCTGCGCGTGTCCAGCACCAGAAGCGTCTTGCCCAGCGCCCGCGCCTGGGCGTCGAGCGCGCGCAGGAGCGCCCGCGCGATGCCGCGACGGCGGACGTCCGGATGGACCAGCATCTTCGAGACATCCGCGCGGTGCGGCTGGTTCGGCGGCAGGGCCAGCCCCAGTTGCACCGTGCCGACCACGCGCGCGCCCTCCCGGGCCAGGAACAGCGTGCCGGCCCCGTTGCGCACGGCGGGAAACACGCGGTCCTGCCAGAAGGCCCGGGCCTCGTCGCGCCGGAACGGCAGGATGAAGCCGACGCTGGCCCCGGCATGGACGCAGGCCAGCAGGATCTCGGTCAGATCCTCCAGCGCAGGGGACAGGTCTTCCTGCGTCGCGATCCGGATCGTCACGCTCATGCCAGCACCAGCAGATAGCGCGCGCCCCGGCCCGGCATGGTCTCGAACCGGCTGGCCCCCCAGAGCTGGTAGCGCAGGCAATCGCCCGCCGAGAGGTCATGCGCGACGCCATCGACGGTGAGACGGAGCGCCCCGTCGAGCAGGATCAGGTGATGTTCCAGCCCGGGTTTCGGCGGCGCGTCATAGGCGATCACCGTGTCGGGGGGCAGGTGGCCCTCGATCACCTCGGCCGCCAGCTGCGCCGACGGGGGCGAGACGTTGCGGCGCTGAAAGCCGGTTTCGGGGTCCTCCCATTCGGTCTGCGCCTCGAAGGGCACATGGGCGGTGAAGCCGTCCTCGACCAGCGCCATCAGGCGCGACATGGTCAGCCCATAGGCCGCGCACAGCTTGCCCAGCGTGTCGGCGGTGGGACTGCTTTCCGCGTTTTCGAGGCGCGACAGCGTGGCCCGCGCCAGCCCCGACCGTGCCGAGAGTTCATCGAGAGACCAGCCCCTTTCGCTGCGCAGCGAGAAAAGCCGATGAGAGAGTCGCGAGGTCAGGTCCAGCATTGCGCCCGTATCCGGGATAAAATTCCGTTCACGGGAATGCTGCGCCAAAACAACCGGAAAAGCAAAGAAAAAGGCGCGACCGAAGCCGCGCCAATCCTGTATTCTCCTGCCGGTGCGGGTTTATTCCCAGCCAACTTCGTTGAAGATGCGCTGCGCCGCGGCAAGGTTCTTGGCGACGAGGCTGAGCGAGATGTCGTCGGCCTTGAACTCGCCCAGGCCCTTGACGTGCTCGGCGATGGGCGCGCCCACGACGACCGGATATTCGTCATTGCCAGCCGAGAAATAATCCTGCGCCTGATCGCTGGCCAGGTATTCCAGGAACTTGATCGCATTCTCGCGGTTGGGCGCATAGGCCGCGACGCCGCCGCCAGAGATGTTCACATGTGTGCCGTTGCCCGCCTGGTCGGGGAAGACCCAGCCGAACATGTCGATCTTCTCGCTGACGCCGTCCACCGGCGTGCGCAGGGCGCGGCCGAAATAGTAGGTGTTCGACATGGCGATGTCGCATTCGCCCGAGACGATCCCGCGCAGCTGGTCGGTGTCGCCGCCTTGGGGTGCGCGGGCGAAATTCGCCACCACGCCGGCGGCCCATTCCTTGGCGGCCTCTTCGCCCAGATGCTCGATGAGCGCCGACAGGATCGACTGCGAATAGACGTTGGTCGAGGACCGGATGCAGACCATGCCCTTGTATTTCGGGTCTGCGAGGTCGGCATAAGTCATCGGCGGCTCGGTCACGTCGGCCTTGTCATAGAACAGCACGCGCGCGCGCTGGCTGAACCCGAACCACTGGTTGTCGGCATCCTGCAGGCTGGCGGGGATGCGTTCCTCGAGGATGGCGCTGTCGATCGGCTGGAAGAGTCCCGCGGCCTTGGCGCGCTCGAGGCGCGTCGAATCGACCGTCAGCAGGATGTCGGCGGGGCTGTTCTGGCCCTCGGCCTGCATCCGGGCGATCAACTCGTCCGCGTTGCCTTCGATGCGGTTGATGGTGATTCCGGTCGCCGCCTCGAAATCCGAGTAGAGACGCTCGTCCGTGTCGTAATGGCGCGATGAATAAAGGTTCAGCACGCCCTCTGCGGCGGCTGTCGTGGCGACCATCGCGGTCAGGGCCGCGGCAATGCAGGTGGAGGTTTTCATGTCATGACCTTTCGCAGTCAGCGGGAACGTATTTCCGACTGATTTGATCAGTTAAATGATTCGCGCCCGTCTGGAAACCAAAAACCTACAAAAAGAATCGGATTAGACCGTCGAGGAGCAGCAGGCGGGTCGGCACGCCGGGCAGATGCCGGGCGGGCAAGAAAAAACCGCGCCCCGCAAGGGGGCGCGGTTCCATCAGACCGTCGATGTGGTGCGTGGCTCAGCCCTGACGGGCCTTGAACCGGCGCTGCGTCTTGTTGATCACGTAGACGCGGCCTTTGCGACGCACGATCCGGCAATCCCGGTGCCGGGTCTTCAGCGAGCGGAGCGAGTTGCGGACCTTCATGGTCTTCTCCTCAACAATGCGGCGCGGGCCAGCGCCAGGGTTACACGGGTGCCACCCGCAGGGGGTGGCGGTGAATTCATGGTGGGCGGTACTGGGATCGAACCAGTGACCCCTACGATGTCAACGTAGTGCTCTACCGCTGAGCTAACCGCCCGT
>SBFT01000152.1 GCA_006227805.1 Paracoccaceae bacterium | reverse complement strand
TCGGGCGGGGGCCTTGCCTGGGCCGAGACGCGGATGAAGGCGGGCGATTACGTCGTGGCCCCGGCCCCGCCCGGCACCCAGCCCGACCTCACGGGCCTGTCCTGCCGATGGGCGCATATCCCCGCACGCAACGGCACCATCCTGTCGCTGGTCACGCGTCCGCAGGACGGCGCCGACCCCGCCGCCCATGCCGCGGCCATGGCGCGCATCGTGGCGGTGACGCGCCGCCTCGCACGGGATGGCCACCCGGTCCCCGAGGAGGGTCCCCCCGCCGACTGGCCCAGGGATGGCGTGGCGATCGAGGCGCGGCTGGACACGCGCGCCGCATCGCCCTTGTGGCGGCGCGTCAGGCTGACGGCGGGTCTGGCCCTGGCCTGGGTGATCCTGCGGATGGGCCGCAGGATCGGAGGCTTCGATCCCCGTCGCTACAGGCGCACGGTCTCGGCCAATGCCGATTTCCGCAAGCTGGACGACGGGCTGAAGATGACGATCGACATTGACCCGGCGACCCGCGCCGCCCTGATCGCCGAACTGGACGCGGCACAGGCGGCGGGCCTGCTGCGCTATGGCCTGTCCGAACAGGCCGAGGCGATGATGACCTGTTTCGTGCCCTCGGCGCTGGGCGACGACCACGTCCATTTCATCGACGGCGCGGCGGGCGGCTACACCGCCGCCGCGCGGCAGATGAAGGCGGGATAGGGCCTCAGGCGCCCCAGCCTTCGGCCTGCATCTCGCGCAGGCGGCTGGCGGTGCGTTCGAACTCGAATGTGCCCTCGCCCTCGACATAGAGCATTTCGGGTTCGGCCGCCGCCGAACAGATCAGCCTGACCTTCGCCTCGTAGAGCGCGTCGATCAGGGTGACGAAGCGCCTCGCCTCGTTGAAGTTCGACCGCGACAGGCGCGGGATGTCGTCGAGGATCAGCACGCGCAACGCCTCCGCGATGGCCAGGTAATCCGCCGGACCCAGCGGCCGCCCGCAGACCTCGTAGAAGGTCGCCCGCGCCACCCCGTTGCGGAAGGCGGGCAGGGCCACCATGCGCCCCTGCACCGTCAGGACCAGTTCCGATCCCGCGCCGCCCGCCAGATCGTCCCACACCCCGTCCAGCGCCGCCCGCGCCGCAGCCCCCGCAGGCGTGAAGTAGACCGGCGTGCCGCCCAGCCGGTTCTGCCGGTAATCGGTGGGGCTGGCCAGTTCATGGACCACCATCCGTGTCTTCAGCATCTCGATGAAGGGCAGGAAGATCTGCCGGTTCAGCCCGTTCTTGTAGAGATCGTCCGGCACCCGGTTCGAGGTGGTGACCACCACGACACCGGCCTTGAACAGCGCCTCGAACAGCCGCCCCACGATCATCGCGTCGGTGATGTCGGTGATCTGCATCTCGTCGAAGGCCAGGCACCGCACTGCGCGCGCCACATCCGCCGCGACCGGCGCGATCGCGTCATCCACCCCGCGCTTGCGCGCCTGGTGCATCGCGGCGTGGATTTCCTGCATGAAGGCATGGAAATGGACCCGGCGCACGGCTGCGCCCTCGCAGGCCTCGACAAAGAGGTCGATCAGCATCGACTTGCCGCGCCCGACCCCGCCCCAGAGATAGAGGCCCTTCGGCGGTTCGGGCGCGCGGCGGAACAGGCCCTTCCTGACCGGTTGCGCCAGCGCGTCGGCGATGCGCTGGAATTCGGGCAACACCGCTTCCTGCGCCGGATCGCGGGTCAGCGCTCCCGTCGCGACGCGGGCGGTATAGAGGGCCGTCACATCGGTCATGTCCTGCCCTTAGCGGCGGCGTGCGGCGTTGAAAAGCGGCGCGCCGGGCGAGGTATCAAATTTTCTGATGCGAGAAGGCAGAAAAGGCGATTTGACTTGTCGGGGTCCCGGCGGCAGGTTGGCGCCGAATTCCAGCCGGAGCCCCCTGGATGCCCGCCCGCGCGTCGCTCTTCACGCCCGTCCTGATCGTCAGCTGCATCATCATCATGGTCAGCTTCGCAGTGCGCGCCTCCTTCGGCGTCTTCCAGATCCCCATCGCCGAGGAATTCGGCTGGCTGCGCGCGGAATTCTCGATGGCGCTGGCGATCCAGAACCTGGCCTGGGGCATCGGTCAGCCGCTTTTCGGGGCGCTGGCCGAGAAGATCGGCGACCGCAAGGCCATCGTCCTGGGCGCCCTGACCTATGCCGCGGGGCTGGTCCTCAGCGCGCAATCGGTCACGCCCATCGAACACCAGCTTTACGGCTGGCTGATCGGCTTCGGCGTCGCGGGCACGGGGTTCGGCGTGGTCCTCGCCGTGGTCGCGCGCGCCGCCTCGGATGAGAACCGCTCGATGGCGCTGGCCATCGTCACGGCGGCGGGCAGCGCAGGCCAGGTCTTCGGCGCGCCCGCGGCGGAATGGATGCTGACCGTGATGCCCTGGCAATCGGTGTTCCTGTGGTTCGCGGTGGCGGTGCTGGCCCTGATCCTGACCCTGCCCTTCATGCGCGCGCCTGTGACGGCACCCCGGGCCGAGCTTGACGAGACTCTGACCCAGATCCTGGGCCGCGCCTTCCGCGACCCCTCCTATACGCTGATCTTCCTGGGCTTCTTCAGCTGCGGCTATCAGCTGGGCTTCATCACCGCGCATTTCCCCGCCCTCGTGACCGAGATGTGCGGACCGATCCTGCCGGGGGGCGTTCTGCACAGCATCGGGATCACCACCACGTCGGCGCTGGGCGCGGCCGCGATCGCGGTGATCGGGCTTGCCAACATCGCGGGCACCCTGGCGGCGGGCTGGGCGGGCAAGCGATATGCCAAGAAGTATCTCCTGGCCTGGATCTACACGGCGCGCACCGTCGCGGCGGGGCTGTTCTTCCTGTTCCCGATCACCCCGGGAAGCGTGCTGGTGTTCTCGGTCGCGATGGGGGCGCTGTGGCTGGCCACCGTGCCGCTGACCAGCGGCCTTGTGGCCCATATCTTCGGGCTGCGCTACATGGGCACGCTGTTCGGGATCATCTTTCTCAGCCACCAGATCGGCAGCTTCATCGGCATCTGGCTGGGCGGGCGGATGTATGACGCCTATGGCGACTATACCGTCGTCTGGTGGGTCGGGGTTGCGGTGGGGGCCTTCAGCGCCCTGGTCCACCTGCCGATCCGCGAAATCCCCCAGGGCCGGCCCGCGGCGACCCCCGCCTGATCCCCGCACCGCCCTGTTCGGAACCTACTCGGGCTTGTCGCGCTGGAACGCGGCCAGGGCCTCGATGATCCGGTCGGTATGGGTATAGGTCAGGCCGTGGCCCGCGCCCGCGATCTCCTCGACGCGCGCCTTGCGGTTCCAGGCCGCCAGGTTGCCCATCGCGGCCTGCGGGATCAGCGCATCCCTTTCGCCGAAGACGCCCAGGACCGGGACATGCGCCGCGGCGATGGCGCGGTGATCGGCCTCGCGGCTTTCCGAGAGGATGCCGCGGAAGCTCGCCAGGACCGCCGGGACAAAGCCCCGCCGCGTCAGTTCCGCCTGTTGCAGATCGACGATCCCGGGCACCGACGTGGGCAGCGCGCGTTCCGCCTCGGTCCCCGAGCGGTGCATCCGCGGATAGAAGGCGCGCATCATCCAGTCGCCGATCCCCGGCCACATCATGGCGCGGCGCTGCGCCGACAGCCGGATCGCGTGCAGCCCCGCGGGCGCGATCAGCACCACCTCGCGCACCCGGCCCGGATTGTCCGCGGCCCAGGCGGTGACGATGGCGCCGCCCATGGAATAGCCGATCACGGTCAGGTCGTCCCCCAGACCCTGGTCCGCGAGAAGGTCGTCCAGCTGGCGCAGGAAGAAGGCGCGGTCCTGAACGCCCACGGGCCGGTCGGAATAGCCCCGTCCGTAGAGATCGTAGACCAGCACCCGGAAACCCAGCCGCGCCAGGCCCTCGGCCAGGCCCTCCCAGACGAAGCTGGGCGTGGTCAGCCCGTGGACGCAGACGGCGACCGGCCCGCGCACGGGGCCCAGCCAGCGGTAATGCGTCACCCCCTGCGACAGCGCGGCGAACTGGCCGGGCGCGGCCTTGCGCGCGGCCCCGTCCATCGGTGCAAGCCGCGCCTCGGCCCAGAAGGGCCAGGCGACGGCGAGGATCAGCAGGACAAGAAGGGCCCATCCCATCAGCGCGCGGCCTTCCATTTCGCCAGCACATGCGCGCCGGTCATCAGGTCCAGATGCGCGCCGCCGCCGTTCTTGAAGAACGTGATCTCGTCCGGGCCGCCGCGCGCGAAGCGCGCGAGGTCGTAGAAATCCGCGCGGATGTCCTCGCGCGCGATCACGCCGGTCTTCAGTGGCGTCTCGATCTCGCCGATATGGCCGATCGTGGTGGCGAAGCTGTCCACATAGACCGTGGCGCGCGCGATCGCGTCGTCGTCGGCCTCGCGCATGTCGGGGCGATAGGCGCCGATCAGGTTCAGGTGCTGGCCGGGCCGCAGCCATTCGCCCCGGATCACGGGGTCGGACGACATGGTGGCGGTCAGGATGATGTCGGCTTCGCGCACGGCTGTCTCGAGGTCCCGCGCGACATCGGTGCCCGGGTAGCGCGCCGCAAGCTGCTCGGCCTTGTCGGCCGACCGGTTCCAGACCCGGATGCGTGCGCCGGGAAAGCCCGCGCCGAAGGCTTCGATCAGCGATGCGCCGACCGTGCCCGCGCCCAGGATCAGGATGTGCCGGGCCCCTTCGGGCGCCAGCCGCAGCGCCGCCAGCAGGCTGTCTCCGGCGGTCTTCCACTTGGTGATCAGGTGAAAGTCGATCAGCGCCTCAAGCGTGCCGTCGCGGTCGGAATAGAGACAGACCGCGCCGTTCACCATCGGTACGCCCTGCGCGGGATTGCCGGGAAAGACGGTCGCCGTCTTCACCGCCATGCCCAGCCCGTCGATCCAGGCCGCGCGCGACAACAGCGTATCCTTGCCGCGATAGAGGAACGTGTCCCCGATCTCGGCCCTGGGCAGGCGATGGCCCGCGGCCAGGGCCTGCGTCAGGCCGATCCAGTCGATCAGCGCCTCGCCTTCGTCGAAGCCGATGAAAGGCACGCTCATGCGGCTTCCCCTTCGCTCAGAAGGCCCTCGGCCACCAGCCGCTGTGCCCAGCCTTGCGGATGTTCGAAGAGGTGCCCGCGCCAGCCGCGCGATTGCGCCTGGGCGATGTTGTCGGCGCGGTCGTCGACGAAGATCAGCCGGTCCGGCGGAAGGCCGCAATCCTCCTCGACCATCCGGTAGATGCGCGGGTCGGGCTTGATCACGCCCATGTGCCCCGAGACATAGTGCCGGTCGAAATCCTTGAGGAACGTGTAGTGCTCGCTGGCATAGGCGAAGCTGCCGATGCCGAAGTTGGTCAGGCAGTAGACCGGCACGCCCTTGCCTTGCAGCGCCCGCATCAGGCGCAGCGAATGGTCGATCACCGGGGTGGCCAGTTCCAGCCAGTGATCGTGCCACATCCGGATCTCGGCCCGCCAGGCGGGGTTGGCCTCGGCGGTGGCGTAGATCGTCTCGGTGAAGGGATGGCCCAGGTCCACCTTGTCGTTCATCGCGTGCAGGTCGACCTGCGCGAACATCTCCTTCCGGCGCGCCTCGCCGATCACGCGGTCGTAGAACCGCTCGGGTCGCCATTCGATCAGCACGTTGCCGATGTCGAAGATCACCGCCTCTGGCGTCGTCATGCCCTGTCCCCTGCCTGTTTCGCGGCCCGCACCTCGCGCTCCAGCGCATCCAGAAAACGGGAGCGGTCGGCCTTTGTAAAGCCGCGCCCGCCGCCGCCCGCGCCAAGGGGATTGGCCGCCCGGATATCCGCCATCAGATCGCGCATCGCCAGTTGCGCGCCGATATTGGCCCGGGTGAAGGCCTCGCCGTTATGGCGCAGCACGCGCGCGCCGGTCTCGACGCAGCGCGCGGCCAGCGGCACGTCGCCCGTCACCACCACGTCGCCGGGCCCGCAGCGCTCGGCGATCCACTTGTCGGCCTCGTCCGCACCCGCCGCAACGATGACGGTCTCGACCAGCGGATTGTCCGAGGGGCGGATGCCGCCGTTCGACACGATCACCAGCGCCAGCCCATGCCGCGTCGCCACGCGCTCGGCCTCGGCCTTCACTGGGCAGGCATCGGCGTCGACGTATATGCGCGTCATGCGTGAAGCGCATCGGCATGGAAGGCGATATGGTCTTCCATGAAGCTCGAGACGAAGAAGTAGCTGTGATCGTAGCCCTTCTGCAGGCGGATCGTCGCCGCCTGACGGCGTTCGGCGATGGCCTGGGCCAGCGCCTCGGTCCGCAGATGATCGCCGAACTGGTCGCTTGTCCCGGTGTCGATCAGCAAAGGCGCATCGAGGCCCTGCGCCCGCATCATCAGCGTCGCGTCGTGGCGCGCCCAGGCCGCTTCATCCGGGCCAAGATAGGCGCCCAGCTGCTTGCGGCCCCAGTCGCTGGCCGTCGGGTTGCAGATCGGCGCGAAGGCGGACACCGACCGATACCGTCCGGCCAACCCCATCGCCAGCGTCAGCGCGCCATGCCCGCCCATGGAATGGCCGGTGATCGACTGGCGGCTGTCGTCGATGGGGAAATTCGCGGTCAGGATGCGCGGCAGTTCCTCGGCCACGTAATCCCACATCCGGAAATGCGGCGCCCATGGGTCTTGCGTCGCGTTCACGTAGAACCCCGCACCCTGGCCCAGGTCATAGGCCGCGTCATCGGCCACGCCCGGCCCGCGCGGCGAGGTGTCGGGGAAGACCAGCGCGATCCCGTGTTCTGCCGCCCAGCCCTGGGCACCCGCCTTCACCATCGCATTCTCATGCGTGCAGGTCAGGCCCGAGAGATACCACAGCACCGGCACCGGCCCGTCCTGGGCCGCCGGCGGCAGGAACAGCCCGAAGGTCATGTCGCAGGCGCAGGCCTCCGAGGCATGGGCATGGACCCCCTGCACGCCGCCGAAGCATCGGTTCTCGGAAATCGTCTTCATCGCATCACTCCCTTGCTCCGGCCCAGCCATAGCAGGCCGGGCGTCACGGTGAAACCAGTGCGATCGCCGCCGAGACCGTCAGGATCGACGCCGCCGTCGATAGAAGGATCGCGGCCGAGGCGCGCTGCGGCGCCACGCCGTAATGCTGCGCCAGGATATAGACATTGCCCGCCACCGGCAGGGCGGCGGCGCTGACCACGACCGCCGCCTTGAACGGGTCGATCGGGAACAGCCACAGGACGCCGATCGCCACGAAGACCGGGTGGATCACCAGCTTGGCGAAGGACAGCCAGGCCGCCACCTGCACGCGTTCCGCCGATTTCGACGCCAGCGACGCCCCGATGGCGAACAGGGCGCCGGGTGTCGCCGCCGCGCCCAGGATCGTCAGGAAATCGTTCATGGGCCGGGGGATCGGGATTTCCAGCGCCGACCAGGCCAGCCCCAGCACGATCGCCACGATCATCGGGTTCTTCAGAAGGCCCATCCCCAGAACCTTCAGCACCGACAGCCGCATCCGCCCCTCGCGCGCGCCGGTGATCAGGATCACGATCAGGCTGGAAAACACGATCAGGTCGACGGCCAGGACCAGCATCACGGGGCCGATCGCCGCCTCGCCGAAGATCAGGGCCAGCATCGGCAGGCCCAGGAACCCCACGTTGCCGATGGCCGCGCATTGCGCCTCGATCGCGGTCTGCGGCACGTCGAGCCCGCGCAGGAAGCCCACCATCGTGGCGATGCCGTAGACGAAGGCCGTCCCCCAGAGATAGCCCGCCACCAGGCGTGCGTCGAAGACCTCGGCCAGCGACAGGTTGGCCGAGAACCGGAACAGCATCGCCGAAAGCGCGAAGTAGAACACGAACTTCGTCAGGTAGGCGGTCGCCTCTTCCGAGAAGAAGCGCGTGCGCCCGGCCCAGTAGCCGAGGCCGATGATGGCGAAGAAGGGAAGCGTGCGCAGGAAGATTTCGACCATGGGCAACGGGTTAGCGCCCCCGCGCGCGACCCGCAAGCGCCCCGGTTCCGCCTGCGCGTGGCGCTTTCGGAGAAATATGTCGAAAACGGGCGAGCAGGGCGGGCGGCCGGGCGGCTTTCTGGACAGCAGGGCCTGTCAGCGGCAGGATGGAAGACGACAGATGCGACAGCCGATATTGCCGAGCACGCTGGCCGGGTATACCCGCGCCGATTTCCGCGCCGACCTTCTGGCCGGGGTGACCGTGGCCATGGTGGCGCTGCCGCTCAGCCTGGCCATCGCCATCGCCTCGGGCGCGGACCCGGCCACGGGTCTTGTCACCGCGATCGTGGCGGGGTTCCTGATCTCGGCGCTGGGCGGCAGCAAGGTGCAGATCGGCGGGCCGACCGGGGCCTTCATCGTCGTCGTCTTCGGGGTGATCGCGGAACACGGCTTTGACGGACTGGTGCTGGCCACGCTGATGGCGGGGGTGATCCTGGTCGTCGCGGGCTGGTTCCGCGCGGGCAGCCTGATCCGGCTGGTGCCCGAACCGGTGATCGCGGGCTTCACCATCGGCATCGCCGTCATCATCGCCACCAGCCAGCTGCCCGACCTTCTGGGCCTGGGCGGCCAGGCGCTGCCCGCCGATTTCCTGGGCAAGATCGGGGCGATCTGGGCCGCGCGCGAGGGGGTCTCGGCATTGGCCCTCGCGGTCGGTCTGGCGACGATGGTGCTGATCGTCGTGCTGCGCCGCGCCTTTCCGCGCCTGCCCGGCCTGATCGTCGCGGTGGCGGCGGGCTCGGCCCTCGTGGCCTGGGCGGCGCTGCCGGTCGAGACCGTGGGCGCGCGCTTCGGGGCGCTGCCCGACCGCCTGCCCATGCCCGCGCTGCCCGAGATCAGCCCGGCCCGGCTGGTCGAGCTTCTGCCCTCGGCGCTGATCATCGCCTTCCTCGCGGGGGTGGAGTCGCTCCTGTCGGCGATGGTGGCCGACCGCATGATCGGGGGCCGCTACCGCCCCAACGCGGAAATCCTGGCGCAGGGTTTCGCCAACATCGCCTCGTCGCTCTTCGGGGGCCTGCCCGCCACCGGCGCCATCGCGCGCACCGCGACCAATGTGCGCGCGGGCGG
>SBFT01000160.1 GCA_006227805.1 Paracoccaceae bacterium | reverse complement strand
CTTCGGTGCAGCGGCGCGCCGGAAGCGGGAACAGGTCCTCGGCCTCGTCGCGCAGATGAAGGGCCAGAGGTCCGAAGTCTTGGGGTCGGTCTTCTCGTAGCGGCCGGCCACGGGCCGGACGATGTCGGAATGGACCGCGGTCGTGGACATGCGGAAGTCGATGCAGGCCAGCAGGTCGAGCTTGCCCTTCGGCGCTTCGTCATGCCAGCGAGCCTCTTTCGGCATGACGCTTCCTTCCGCTCGGCGCGCGATGGCGTTATCCTTCGGCCATGCCTTCCCGCCGGTTCCCCTGCCCCACGGCCCCTGCCCGCCCTGCCCCGTCGCGACGCCCGGTCGGCGCGCCATGACGGTGCGCAGGCGCGACATCCTGGTGATCGGGGGCATCGTGGCGGCGATCTACGGTCTGCGCGCGCTGCCCTGGGACAGGATCACCGGGGGCGGGGTGTCGTTCGAGCCCATCCCCGATCTGCCGCCCTTCCGCCGACTGGCGACGACAGGCCAGACGACCGGGGCCAACCCCGCGCTGATCGGTCTCGGCGCGGGGTCCTCCGACGCCGGGGCGCGACGGGCGCGCATGGACGCGATGCGCGCCGATCCCTGCCCCGCGCTTTTCGGCGGCACCCTTTCGCCCGACATCCTGCCCATCGCCTATTTCAGCGAATTCCGCTGCCCGTTCTGCCGGACGCTGGAACGGGATCTCGACACGCTGATGGTCGATGACCCGGGCGGCTATCGTCTGGTGCAGCACGAATTGCCGCTTTTCGGGGCGTCCTCGGACCTGGCCGCGCGCGCCTCGGTCGCAGCGGCGCGGCAGGGAAGGCAGCAGGAGTTCCGCCGCCTCTTCATGCGCACGCCGCTTCTGGCCGAGCCCGCCGCGCTGCGTCGCGTCGCGGCCGATCTGGGCCTCGATGTGGCGCGCTTCGACAGCGACATGGCCTCGCCCGGGGTGCAGGCCGAACTCGACCGGACGCGCGCCCTTGCGGATCTCTTCGGCTTTCTCGGCACGCCGGGCCTGGTGATCGGGCGGACGGTGCTGACCGGTGCGGTGCCGCTGTCGCTCCTGCGGAGGATCACCGACGAGGAACGGGCGTTGCCGCTTCCGCCCTGCTGAGGGGGCGGCGGGCCTCTCGCCGGACGTCGCCTGCGCCTGCGCCTGCGCGAAGATTATCCCGATTTTCGGGAAAGTCGTTTGCCACTTTCGCGCCTTCAACCGGACCTGTCACCGCTTAGCATCGTCGGCAGAGCTGCAGGGCTTTCGGCGAAGCGGGCGGCCCGCGCCCGATCCGCCGCAGAAGACAGGGAGAGAGGACCCATGACCACCAGCCACGTCATCGATGTGCGCGAGAACGGCTATGCCGTGATCCGCGGTTTCCTGAATGCCGACGAGGTCGCCGAACTGCGCCGCGAAAGCGAGAAGGTCTATGCCGAAGGCCTGCGCCACCACGCGACCTACCGCGACAGGAACCTCTACTTCGAGGTGATCGAGGACGCGGGCAGCGGCCAGCGCGCGGTGCCGCAGGCGCATTGGTTTTCCTGGATCAACCCGGTCTTCGAACGATACCGGCGGTCGCAGAAGATCTTCGAGGCCCTGGCGCCGCTTCTGGGACCCGACATCAAGCAGGTCGCGAACCAGCTGCACTGGAAGGCGCCCGGCGGCAAATACACCTACTACCGGATGCACCAGGACGTGCGCTTCCGCGCGCGCCCCGACCTGTTCTCGAACCTCGACCGCTATTCGCTGAACCTCGGGCTTGCGCTCAACCGCCAGGACGCGTCGAACGGCGCGCTCAAGGTGGTGCCCGGCCATCACCGGCGCGGCTATCTGGGCCTGTCCGAGGATGGCGCGATCATGACCGGCGCGCTGGAACAGGGGGCCGAACTCAAGGCGGTGGGGATCGATCCTTCGGAAGTGGTCCAGCTGGAGATGGAGCCGGGCGACCTGGCGATCTGGACGCTCTACACCATTCACGGCTCGGGGCCGAACACATCGGATGAACCGCGCATCCTGCTCATCGACAATTACGTCCGGGCCGAGGATTCCCCCGACCGCGGCGAATGGGCCTTCCGGGACGGGCGGTCGATCCCGCTGGGCCCCGAGCCCGAGATCTGCAAATACGAACAATTGCGCGAAAGGCCGGGTCCCTTCTACGAGGAGGAAAGCTGGACGGAAGAGGCCGCCGCCCAGCGCGCGCCCGCGACCACCGGCTGACCGGGCGGCTCAGTCCAGCCCGGGGGCAAGCTCGCGCATCAGGAAATCGAGGAACACCCGCACCTTCATGGGCACATGGGTCCGGTGCGGATAGAGCGCGTAGATCGGGCTGGGAACGGGTTCGTGCGCCTCGAGCAGCGCCTCGAGCCTGCCATCCTCGATCGCCGCGCGCACGATCAGTCCGGGCAGATAACCGATGCCCGCGCCCGCAAGCGTCATCTGGCAGGCGGCCTCGATGCTGTTGGTCGAGACGCGGCCATGGACGGGCACGGATATCCGGTTCTCTGCGCTGCCGAAGGGCCAGCTTCCCAGCCGCCGGGCGAAGTTCGACAGCACGCAGTCATGATGTGCCAGATCGGCGGGATGGCGCGGCCGGCCCCGCCGGTCGAGATACCCGGGCGTGGCGCAGACGAAGTTGCGCACCATGCCCAGCTTGCGCGACACGATCTCGGAATCGGTCTGCGCCTCGAAGCGGATGGCGACGTCATAGCCCTCCTCGACGACGCCCACGACATAGCGCGAGGTCAGGTCGAACTCGATCGTGGTCATCGGGTTCTCGTCGAGGAACTTCGGGATCAGCCGCGTGATGCGCGCATGGGCCAGGATGTTCGAGCAGGAAATCCGCAGGAGCCCGCGCGTCCCGCGGTCCAGACGGCGCGTCTGGTCCTGAAGCGCCTCGATATCCGCCAGCAGGCCCTTGACGCGCTCGGCGTAATTGCGTCCCGCCTCGGTGGGGCTGATCCGCCGCGTGGTGCGATTGAGAAGCCGGACACCCAGATCGTCCTCCAGCTGCTTCAGCAACCGGCTGACCGCGGTGGTCGACATGTTCATCTCGCGCGCCGCCGCCGACAGGTTGCCCAGCGCGCAGACGCGGTCATAGACCTTCATGGCCGTCAGCAGGTTCACGAGGACCTCCGCGCACTTCCAGCCCATCGCCCGCGGGCGGCTCTCCGGACAGCGCGCCGCCCCGGCGCGCCCGGGCTCGCCCAGGTGCAGTCTAAGCGGTGCCCGCGGCCCGGGGCAACCGGAACGGGAAGACCGGCCGCCGCGATGCGGGCCCCCATCCGTGCGCCTGTCCCGCCCTGGGCCTGCGTCGTCTTGCGCCGCGAAAGGCGGCCCCCGGCCCTGTCTGAATCATCCGATGCGGTCTAGCATGCGCCATCCATGGCGGAACCGGTCGATCACGCACCGGCAAGCCGGGCGAGCAGTATCGGACCGTCAGGGAAGTCGCGGCCCCCTGTCCGGGTCGGCAGGGCCGGCGCCGGAGGCGGGCTTGGGGACGACGGGCCGCAGGTAACCGGCAACGACGGCGAGGACGGATCGGCCCCGTGCGATCGCGATCCCCGGGGAGTGGCAGGCACCGGCCCATCGCCAGGGCCCGAGAAGGAACGCATCCGGCCCCGGTGACGGCGGGGGCCGCCAGGACGAAGGAGCCGAGGACTTGATGGACGTGATTGTTCAGTCGCCATTCGCCGAGATCGCCGCACTTCTGGTGCTGGCGGCGGTGGTCGGGTTCCTCGGGATCATCCTGCGGCAGCCGCTGATCGTCAGCTTCATCGCGGTCGGACTGATCGCGGGCCCCTCGGTGCTGGACCTGGTCCGGTCGGACGAACAGATCAGCCTGCTGTCGGAACTGGGGATCGCCGTGCTGCTGTTCCTGGTCGGCATCAAGCTCGACGTGAAGCTGATCCGCTCGCTCGGGGCGGTGTCGCTCCTGACCGGGCTGGGCCAGGTCGCGTTCACCTCGGTCTTCGGCTACCTGATCGGGCTGGCGCTGGGGCTTGGCCATGTCACCAGTCTCTATGTGGCCGTGGCGCTGACCTTCTCGTCCACCATCATCATCGTGAAGCTGCTCTCGGACAAACGCGAGATCGACAGCCTGCATGGCCAGATCGCGCTGGGCTTCCTGATCGTGCAAGACCTGGTCGTGGTGCTGGCGATGATCGTGCTCTCGGCCATCGGCATCGGGGCTGCGGGCGATGGCGGCCATGGCGGTCATGGCGGCGGATCGGTCACGACAGTGCTGGCCTCGGGCGTGGCGATGGTGGCGCTGGTCATCCTCTTCGTGCGCTATGTGGCGAACCCGCTGAGCGAACGGCTGGCGCGCGCGCCCGAACTCCTGGTGATCTTCGCCATCGCCATGGCCGCGATGTTCGCCGCCATCGGCGACATCGTGGGCCTCGGCAAGGAGGTCGGCGGCCTTCTGGCAGGCGTCGCGCTGGCCTCGACCCCCTACCGCGAGACGATCGCCGCGCGGTTGGCGCCGCTGCGCGACTTCCTGCTTCTGTTCTTCTTCATCGGCCTCGGCTCGGCGCTGGACCTGTCGCTCCTGGGCGCGCATGTGACCGGAGCCATCGTGTTCTCGCTCTTCGTGCTGATCGGCAATCCGCTCATCGTGCTGGCGATCATGGGGGCGCTGGGCTATCGCAAGCGCACGGGCTTCCTGGCCGGTCTGACCGTCGCGCAGATCAGCGAATTCTCCCTGATCTTCGTCGCCATGGGCGTGTCGCTGGGACATGTCCGGGAAGACGCGCTCGGCCTCGTGACCATGGTGGGCCTCGTGACGATCGCGGCCTCGACCTACATGATCACCTATTCGCACCAGCTCTATGCGCTGTGCGAGCCCCTCCTGGGCCTGTTCGAGCGCAAGGGCACGCCGCGCGAACCCTCCGAGGCCGGGGCCCATCGCGACGACAGCTACAAGGTGATCATGTTCGGGCTGGGCCGGTTCGGCACCGCCATCGGGCTGCGCCTGAAAAAGCGGGGCATCCGGGTGCTCGGGGTCGACTTCAATCCCCAGGCGGTCCGGCGCTGGCGGGAAATGGGGCTCGAGACCGAGTTCGGCGATGCCACCGACGCGGAGTTCGTGGCCGAGTTGCCGCTGCCCCATGCCGAATGGATCGTCTCGACCGTGCCGGTCCACCCGACAGGGCTCAGCCACGAGGACACGCGCGCGACGCTCATCCAGCTGACGCGCACCGCGGGCTTCCGGGGCCGTGTCGCCGTGGCCTCGCACCATTCCAGGGATACCGAGGAGCTGATCGCCGCGGGCGCGGACCTGGTGCTCGAGCCGTTCCAGGATGCCGCCGACCGCGCGGTCGATCTGCTCTGCGGCGCGCCCGAGGAGGAGCGGACCGAGATCCCCCCGATCGTCACCGAGGAAAGGCAGCTCCCCTCGACCTGAGGGTGTGCGCCTGCCGGGCGCCGCCAGGGGGGCGCAGCGGTCGGAACGGCGGCCCCTGACCCGCCTGTGACGCGCGGCTAGCGCAGGCCATCCTCGCCCTTGATCGCCCAGGCCTCAAGCCCCCCCATCCGGCTGTGGACCCGCCCGCCGCAGGACATCGCCAGGGCGAAGACGATCTCGTCCGCGCGCGGTCCGTCCGGCAGGCCCACCTCGATCCCGTCGAAATGGCTGCGCACGTAAGCCGCGTTGATATGGCCCAGCGGAATGTCCAGCCTGGTGCCGATCCCGCCGCGCTTCATGCAAGACGGAACGATGGCGTTCGACTGTCCCAGAAGCCCGCGCATCGCATAGCCGCCCGGCACGTGCCACAGCGCGCCATGTTCGAGTTCGCCGTTCTCGCCCACGACCGCGCCCTTGCCATAGCCGTCGATGGCCTCCTTGCCGCCCAGCGCCGCGATCAGGCGTTCGCTCATCTCGGCGCCCAGGGGCTTGAGGTCCTCCATCGCCGGTTGCAGGTGGGGCTCGTAGCGGCCCGCGAAGGGGTTGCGGACGCAGGCCAGGATCGCGCCCAGCCTGCGCGGCGCATCGGGCGCCGGGCCGCCGTCATGGCGCACCTCTTCCAGGATCAGCTGCATCTTGCGGACGGGAAAATCAGGCATGGAGCGGGACGCTTTCCTCGGTCTGGGCGGTGCTCAGCCGCTCGCCGTTCAGGCAGAGCACCGCGTCATGGATCAGGCCGCGCGCGACCAGGTCGCGCGCGAAGGCGAGGCCCCCTTGCAGGGCGCGTCGTGTCTCGGCCAGGGACAGGGGGCCCACGCCCGTCGTCACCGGCCGGTCGCCCAGGTCGCTGTCGGGGACCAGGTCGCAGGCCGGGACGCGGCGGATCGCGGGATGACCCGGCAGGTCGACCACGTTGGCGATCAGCGTGGCGGCCACGTCGGCTTCGGCGGCGGTGGCGGCGCAGACCGTGACCGCATCAGCGATGCCCAGCGACAGGCTGCGCCCGCGCCAGCCCGATGTCGCCAGCCCCCGCGAGGGCGAGGCCGCGGGGACCCGGATCGCGCCCGAAGGGCCCAGCGCCGTCATCTCCTGCCCCGCCGCGAGGTGAAAGGCGATGTCGCCGCCATTGTTGACCCAGGCCTTGGCGATCGGCGCATCGGCCACCAGGGCGACCAGCATCTCGTCCGCGACCGCACCCGCCACGGCGGCCATCGGCGTCACGAAAAGGGGCGCGAAAGGCGCCACGGCGCGCGCCATGCGCCGCGCGACAGGATCGACCAGGGGCGTTGCGTCCAGCGGGCGGCGCAAGGCGGGCAGATCGCGCACCAGGTCCCCCAGCAGCCCCGAGAAGCGGCGGATGGCGCGCGCATGGGCCGCCGCGCGCAGGTCAGCGTCGACATCGACATCGATGATCAGGTCGATCGGCCCGTGATGCAGATGCAGCCTGCGCCCGTCCGGCAACAGCGCCGCCTGGGGACCCGCGCTCATGGGCCGGTTCCCAGAAGGCGGGCGGCCTGCACGTAGTCGCCGCCCTCGCGCAGCACGTCGTCGATGCTGCGCACCGCCTCGACATGCCCGCCCAGCCGGGCGAATTCCGCGCGCGACAGGCTGAATTCCAGGGGCGCCACCAGCGCGGGCGTGGGCACATGGCCGAAGGCCCCGTCCGGCACCTGCGCCACGTCGACCATCAGCGTGATGCCGCCGCCCGGCCAGACATAGGCCGGCGCGCCGCCGATCGACACGCGCGTGCGCCCCTCCTGCACCGACCGGGTCAGGCGGACCGGGTTGCGCGTCACGCCGGAACGCAGCGACCCCCCCGCCCCGGCCATGAAGAGGACGCTGCAGAGCGCGGGTTCGCAATTCTCGGCGATCAGGTCGACGCTGGCGCGCAGGGCCTGCGGCAAGGGCTGTTCGACGGGGATCAGATCGTCATCCAGCACGAAATAGGCGCTGTGCTCGCCGGTGGTGGACACCATCAGCAGCGACAGCCCCGGACGCGCGCCCCTGGCCGCGCGAAAGGCGCCCAGGATCGACAGGGGGTCGGCGATATCCGTGCCGCCCCAGCCCAGGCCGGGACCCGCCACCTTGAAATAGCGCCCCGGCGTCGAGCGGTGCCCCAGCAGCCGGATGCCGGTATCGGGCCAGCCGATCACCTTGCCCGCCTGGTGTTCGGACACGACCCCGGTGATGTGGTCATCGACCACCACGACCTCGTCCACCAGCCCCTGCCATTGCGCGGCGAACATCCCGATCGTGGCGGACCCGCAGCCGACGCGCATCCGCACCTCGGGGGTGCCGTCGACCACCGGCGCCGCACCCGACTGCACCAGCACGCGCGCGCCGCCGTCGATGGTCAGTTCGACCGGTTCCTTGTTGCAGAGCCGCAGGAGCGCCTCGCAGGTCTTGCGCCCTTCCGCCTTGGAGCCGCCCGTCAGGTGATCGACGCCCCCGAGCGACAGCATCCGCGAGCCGTATTCGGCGGTCATGACATGGCCCACGACCTCGCCTTCCAAGCGCACGGGCGCGGCTTCCGCCCCGAGATGGCGGTCGGTGTCGATCTTCACCTTGACGCCGCAATAGGAAAAGATCGCCTCGGTCACGACGGTGACGGTGTCGGCGCCCTCTACCTCGCGGCTGACGATGAAGGGGGCGGGCTTGTAGTCGGGATAGGTCGTCCCCGCCCCGATGGCCGAAACGCTCATCTCGGGGCCCGTACCTATGGTGCCGTCCCAATCGGCCAGAAGGAAGGGCTTGACACCGTCCCCCCTGGCGATCCGGCGGTCGAAGATCGTCAGGGGATCGCAGCGGATGATGCGCCCGCCCCGGTTGGCGTAGCGGTCGCAGGCGCCGGTGCGGCCGTCGGCGATGTAGCACATCACCGGGCAGGCATCGCAGCGGATCTTGCCCTCGCCCGGCGCGTCGGGCTCGACCGGCGCCTCGGGGTTCGGCGTGTCAGTCATCGGGTCGCGGCGGGGGGTGTCGTCCATCGGCTCAGCCTCGCTTCGCGCGGATCGCCGCCAGCACCCGGTCGGGGGTGGCGGGCAGGCGCGTGACCAGCGCGCCGGTGGCGTGGTGGATCGCGTTGAGGATGGCGGGGGCGGTCGGGATCAGCACATGCTCGCCCAGTCCCTTGGCGCCGAATGGGCCTTCGGGGTCGGGCTTCTCGATCAGGATGTGGCGGATTTCCGGCACGTCGCCGAAGGTGGGGATGAGGTAGTCGTGCAGGTTCTCGGTCCGGCCGGGGAGGTATTCCTCCATCAGGGCAAGGCCGATGCCCTGGGCGATGCCGCCTTCGATCTGGCCCTCGGCGAGGGTGGGGTTGATCGCGCGGCCGACGTCGTGGGCGGCGGTGATCTTCAGCAGGTGCACGGTGCCGAGCGCGGTGTCGACGGCGAGTTCCACCATCTGCGCGCCGAAGCCGTAGAGCGCGTAGGGCACGCCCTGGCCGTCGGCGTCGAGCGGAAGGGTCGGCGGGTCGTAGCTTTCCTCGGCCATCAGGACATAGCCATGCGCGGCCTCGGGCAGGTCGGCCAGCGCGATCTCGGCGCTCCCCTGTCCGTCCGTCACCACCACCCGGCCCGGCGCCAGCGAAAGCCGCGCATCCGCGGCGCGGTTGGTGCGGCCAAGGATCT
>SBFT01000285.1 GCA_006227805.1 Paracoccaceae bacterium | reverse complement strand
GGCGAACTGTTCGTGCGGCATGGGCCGTGACATAGGCCGGGGCGGCCGCCTTGGGAAGGGTTGATCGCCAAAGGGGTGGCGGATAGGGTGCGGCCTCGTAACGGGGGCGTGACAGGAAGGCCGGGCGGCGGTGCAGAAGGATGCCTATACGCTGATCCTCGAGGCGATCGACCAGGGCATCTACCGCCCCGGCGACCGGCTGGTGGAGAGCGAACTGGCCGAACGGTTCGGGGTCTCCCGCACGCCCATCCGCGAGGCGTTGCAGCGGCTCGAGACGCAGTCTCTCCTGGAACGCGACGGGCGGTCGCTGATCGTCGCCTCGCTCGACCACAACCAGATGTCCGAACTCTACGTCGTGCGCCGCGAACTGGAAGGCCTGGCCGCGCGCCTGGCCGCGCGTCACGCCACCGACGAGGAAGTGACCCTGCTGCGCCGGATGGTCGAGGAGGACAACGCCCTGGTGGACGATCCCACGGCGCTGTCGCGGGCGAACCGGCGGTTCCACAAGCAGATCCACCTGGCCTCGCACAACCGTTTCCTGGTCCAGCAGCTGGACCTGGTGCACCGGACCATGGCGCTGATGGCAAGCACGTCGCTGGCCGCGCGCGGTCGGGGCCGCATCGCGCAGGAGGAACATGACGGTATCGTGCGCGCCATCGAGGCGCGCGACGAGGACGCCGCCGACAAGGCGCTGCGCGATCACATCTCGATCGCCTTCATGACGCGGCTGCAACTGGACGCCGAGCGCCGCAAGGCCGAACGCTAGGCCCCCGCGCTCAGGGAACCGTGTCGAGCGCCTGTTCGGCGGGGGATTGCCCATGCCGGGTCTTGTCCCAGTAGAAGGGCTTCAGGAAGACCTCCCACAAGGCCTTCCAGACGGCGATCACGCCCAGCGGGAAATAGAGGGGCATGGTGAAGGCCCAGGGCATCAGGAACCGGTGCCGGGGCCCCGAGACGGCCAGCAGCGCGACGCAGAGGTTCACGGCTTCGGTCAGCAGGAACAGCGCGCCGAAGCCCATCACCACCCCGGAGGGGACGCTGGCCGACATCGGGTGCGACAGGCCGAAGGGGATCATCCAGAAACTCCACAGGACCGGCGCAAACAGAAACTGCGCCAGCGTGCCCGCGAAGAAGGCCTGGACGCCCAGGAACCGCCACCAGCCCAGGTCGCGCAGCAATTGGCCGGGGTCGCGCATGTGCACCGCCCAGGTCATCATGAAACCCTTCAGCCAGCGCGAGCGTTGCTTGATCCAGGGCCAGGGCCGGCAATTGGCCTCTTCCCAGGTGGCGGTGGGGATCACCTCGGTCCGCTTGCCGAAGCGCGCGATGCGCAGACCCAGATCGGCATCCTCGGTGACGTTGTGCGCGTCCCAGCCGCCCATCTCGAGGATCGCGTCGCGGCGGATGAACAGCGTCGTGCCGCCCAGAGGCACCACCAGTCCCAGCCGCGCGATGCCGGGCAGGATCACGCGGAACCAGCTTGCGTATTCGATGGTGAAGCAGCGCGCCAGCCAGTTGGCATGGGGATTGTAGTAATCGAGCATTCCCTGAAGGCAGACCACCTCCGGGCTCGCCGCCGCGAAATGGGCGGCGACCTGCTCGAGCTGGTCCGGGGCCGGCGCGTCCTCGGCGTCCCAGATGCCGATGATCTCGCCGCGGCAGAAGTCCAGCGCGTAGTTCAGCGCGCGGGGCTTGGTGGTCAGCCCCCCCCTGGCCGGGACCTCGATCACGCGCATCCAGGGCGGCAGATCGGTCCGCGCGATGGCGTCGCGGGTCAGGGTGTCCTTCTCCTCCAGCACCAGGATCACGTCGAGAAGCGCCTTGGGGTAGCTGAGCCGCCGCAGCCGCCGGACCAGCGCCCCGGCGATCTCGGTCTCGCGGAAGAGGGGGACCATGATGCTGATCCGGGGCAGGCGCGCCACCCCCGGGGCAGGCGGCGCGCCGTGCAACAGGTCGCTGAGGCGCGACAGAAGGCCCAGGAGTTTCAGGGTCGTGATGCAGGACAGCGACAGGATCGCGACCCAGCAGAGCGTGACCAGCGCCATTTGCGGCGACAATGCCACCAATGTCGCCAGGCCGACCAATCCCGCCGCAATCCCGGCCGCGCCGCGCGGCGTGACGGGCCGCCAGTCGCGGCACGAGAACCGGGCCGCCACGCGTTCTTCCGCCTGGACCAGCAGGGCGTCGCGGAACCCGCGCGCCAGCGCGCGGTCGATCTGGACCTCGGGTGCCACGACGGCGATCAGGGGGGGAAACCCCGCCGGCAGGTCGGCGCGCAGGCTCTCCAGACGGTCGGGCCGGGCCATCGCCACCAGGATCGCGGGGCCCAGCCGCGCCCAGGGCACGGCCTGGTGGCGCATCCAGATCCGGCGCGGGGCAAGATCGGCCAGGTCCTCGTCCGGCGGTGCGGCGTCGAGGTCGACGCTCTGCAATCCGCGCTGGGCGGCGACTGCCGACAGGATCGTGGCGGCATCGACGGCCCCTTCGGCCACGAGGATTTCGCCCAGAGGGGCATCGACGCGGGTCTGCTGGTCCAGCGCATGGACCAGCGCATCCGCGCCGATCGCCCCGGTCTCGACCAGGATGCGGCCCAGCAGCCTGTGGGTGTCGGGCCCGGCGGCGAACCGGGCGGCGTCGAAAATCGGGCGCGGATCGCTCATCTGAAGGCTCGGGTCCCCGGGAAACCCTGCCTTTCTGATCCCAGATGGTTAACCAATGGTGAACGGCGCCCCTCTCGGAGGGGCACGTCGCCCGCCGGTGCGGCGCGGTCTCAGGCCGACTGGCGGCGGTCCATGGCCTCGGCGAAGCGTTCGAACAGGTAGAAGCTGTCCTGCGGTCCGGGGCTGGCCTCGGGGTGGTATTGCACAGAATAGACCGGACGGCCCGCCATGCGGATGCCGCAGTTCGATCCGTCGAAGAGCGAGCGGTGCGTTTCGATGACGCCCTCGGGCAGGGTCTGCGCATCGACGGCGAAGCCATGGTTCATCGAGGTGATCTCGACCTTGCCGGTCTCGAGGTCCTTGACCGGGTGGTTCGCGCCATGATGGCCGTGGTTCATCTTGATGGTCTGGGCGCCCAGCGCCAGGGCCAGCATCTGGTGGCCGAGGCAGATGCCGAAGACGGGCATGTCGCTGGCCTCGAGCACGCCCCGGATCATCGGCACGGCATAGGCGCCGGTGGCGGCCGGATCGCCCGGACCGTTCGACAGGAACAACCCGTCGGGATTGTGGGCCAGCACGTCCTCGGCGGTGGCGGTGGCGGGCAGGACGGTCACGTCGCAGCCGACCGAGGCGAGGCACCGCAGGATGTTGCGTTTCGCGCCGTAATCGACGGCGACCACCCTGAAGCGAGGCGCCTCCTGGCGGGAATAGCCCTCGGGCCAGGCCCAGCGCATCTCGTCCCAGCGATAGGATTGCGCGCAGGTCACCGTCCTTGCCAGATCGAGGCCCACCAGACCCTTGAAGCCGCGCGCGGCGGCCACCAGCGCGCCGATGTCGAAGCGGCCTTCCGGATCATGGGCCAGCGCCACGTGCGGCGCGCCCTGCTGGCGGATCGCACGGGTCAGGCGGCGCGTGTCGATCCCGCCGATGGCGATGCGGCCGCGCCGTTCCAGCCAGCCCTTCAGTTCCTCGGCCGCGCGCCAGTTCGAGGGCAGGGTGGGGTCCCACTTGACCACCATCCCCTCGGCCACCGGATCGGCGGTTTCATCGTCCTCGGGGTTCACGCCCACATTGCCGACATGGGGGAAGGTGAAGGTCACGATCTGGCCCGCATAGGAGGGGTCGGTCATGATCTCCTGGTACCCGGTCATGGCGGTGTTGAAACACAGTTCCGCAACCGTCTGCCCGGTCGCGCCGAAGCCCTGCCCGTAGAAGATTGTGCCGTCGGCCAGCGCCAGGCATGCGGTCGGTCGGGCGGTCTGGGCGGGGGACATGGGCAGCGTTCCTTCCGGCGGGGGTCGCGGATAGATAGGCCAGCGCAAGGGGGCAGGTCAAGCCTGCCGGGATTATTGGACATTCAATAAAAACAATGTCTTAGGGGCAAAGAACGCCGGTTGAACTGGGCTTTTTCTTTCGCTATGGTCGCCACCTGTCGCTCATGGGGATGGGACAAGCACAACATGGATATGCGTGGCAGGGTCAATGCGGCCCTGAAACAGGCCATGAAGGACAAGGCGGCGGATCGGCTGTCGACGCTCCGGCTGATCAACGCGGCGATCAAGGACAAGGACATCGAGGCCCGCGGCACCGGCGAAGACGTCGGCGTCAGCGACGACGAGGTCCTGTCGATCCTGGCCAAGATGACCAAGCAGCGCCAGGAGAGCGCACGCGCCTACGAGGAAGGCGGGCGGCTGGACCTGGCCGAACGCGAGCTGGCCGAGATCGCCGTGATCGAGGAATTCCTGCCGCGCCAGCTGGACGCGGAGGAAGTCGCCCGCGCGATCCGCGAGGCGGTGGCCGAGACCGGCGCGGGGTCGATCCGCGACATGGGCCGGGTGATGGGCGTGCTCAAGTCCCGCTATCCCGGGCAGATGGATTTCGGCAAGGTCGGCCCGCTGGTCAAGGATCAGCTCTGCGGCAAGTAGCGCGTCAGGCCTTCAGCCGCCGCACGAGGTCGTCATAAAGGCTGACGCGTTCCTCCTCGGACAGGAACGCGCCGATCTCGACCCGGCGGCCATTGCCCGACAGCGTCACGTATTGCGGCACGGGGCCGTCCTTTTCGTGCAGTTCGGGCCGCGCCCAGTAGCGGTTGCAGTCCCATTCCTGCACCTCGCCGCGCGGATTGCGGCGCATCAGGTGGGCGCGGTCGCCCGACAGCGTCAGCACCTCGTGGATCTGCGCGTCGCGGTGCGAGCGGTGCAGCGCGGCCCAGATCGCGGCCAGCGCGGCCAGCATGAAGGGCAGGATTCCCCAGAGGACGGCCGATCCCAGCAGCGGGATCAGCGGCACCATCAGCATCGCGAAGGTGACCCCGATGAAGATCACGAATCCCTTTGGCGGCAACGATTGATGCGGCCAGAGATGCAGCTCGTCGGCGTCGGGCGCGGTGTCGGATTTCGTCCAGCTGTAGGGCATCAGGTCTTGTCGGGGCGACTCGGGGTTGCGGCTTGGGACGGAATTCTAATCCGCATCCCCGGCCCCGCAAGTGCGCCGCGTCAGGCGGTCGCAAGCTGACCCTTGCAGGGGCAGGGGCCAAAATGAAAAGCCCCGGCGCCTTGGCCGGGGCTTTCCTGTGCAGGGCGCACGCTTCGGGATCAGTGCGCGTGTTGCTTGTCCCAGTCCTCGCGCTTGGGCAGCTGCTCGAACGTGTGTTCGGGCGGCGGCGAGGGCAGCGTCCATTCCAGCGTGTCGGCATATTCGTTCCAGGGGTTGTTCTCGGTCACCCGCGCGCCGCGCAGCAGGGTGTAGGCGATGACCGCGAAGAAGAACAGGAACGAGGCGAAGGCGATGAAGGCGCCGATCGACGACCACCAGTTCCAGTAGGCGAAGGCCTCCGGGTAGTCGATGTAGCGGCGCGGCATGCCCTGGCGGCCCAGGAAGTGCTGCGGGAAGAACGTCAGGTTCGACCCGATGAACATCGCCCAGAAGTGCAGCTTGCCCGCCCATTCCGGATACATCCGGCCCGACATCTTCGGCAGGTAGAAGTAGATGCCCGCGAAGATGGCGAAGACCGCGCCGAGGCTCATCACGTAGTGGAAGTGCGCGACCACGTAATAGGTGTCGTGATAGTAGCGGTCGACGGCGGCCTGGCTGAGAACGATGCCGGTGACGCCGCCCACGGTGAAGAGGAACAGGAAGCCGAAAGCCCAGAGCATCGGCGTCTTGAACTCGATCGAGCCGCCCCACATCGTGGCGATCCAGCTGAACACCTTCACGCCGGTCGGCACCGCGATGACCATGGTGGCCAGCATGAAATAGGCCTGCTGGTTCACGCTCATCCCCACGGTGTACATGTGGTGGGCCCAGACGACGAAGCCCAGCGCACCGATCGCGATGATCGCCCAGACCATCGGCAGGTAGCCGAAGACCGGCTTGCGGCTGAAGGTGGCGATGACGTGGCTGATGATGCCGAAGCCCGGCAGGATGATGATGTAGACCTCGGGGTGGCCGAAGAACCACAGGATGTGCTGATAGAGCACCGGATCGCCGCCGCCTGCGGGGTCGAAGAAGGTGAAGCCGAAGTTGCGGTCCATCAGCAGCATGGTGATCGCGCCCGCCAGAACCGGCAGGGACAGCAGGATCAGCCAGGAGGTGACGAAGATCGACCACGAGAAGAGCGGCACCTTGAACAGCGTCATGCCCGGCGCGCGCATGTTCAGGAAGGTGGTGATCATGTTGATCGCGCCCAGGATCGACGACGCGCCCGACACGTGGACCGCGAAGATCGCGAGGTCCATCGACATGCCGCCCTCGTTGGTGGACAGCGGCGGATAGAGCACCCAGCCCACGCCCGAGCCCATCTGGTCGTTGCCGCCCGGCGCCAGCACCGAGGCCACCGCCAGCGACGTGCCCGCCACATAGAGCCAGAAGGACAGGTTGTTCATGCGCGGGAAGGCCATGTCCGGCGCGCCGATCTGCAGCGGCATGAAATAGTTGCCGAAACCGCCGAACAGCGCGGGAATCACGACGAAGAACATCATCAGGATGCCGTGGCCGGTGATCAGCACGTTCCAGAGGTGCCCGTTGGGCGTGCATTCGCCCGCGGCCGCCGCCGTCAGGCGCGCGCCTTCGAGGCACATGTACTGGACGCCCGGCTCCATCAGTTCGAGCCGCATGTAGATCGTGAAGGCCACCGAGATGAAGCCGACGATGGCCGAGGTGATCAGGTAGAGAATCCCGATGTCCTTGTGGTTCGTCGACATGAACCAGCGGGTGAAGAAACCGCGCTGGTCCTCGTGTTCATGGCCATGAATGGCTGCATCTGCCATTTGTCGCCTCCTGCTTGATATCGCCGCGCGGGCCGGTTCCCTTGGCGCACGCGTGGGTTCCCGCCGGTTCTAGAATGTGATCGCGCGTGCTTCAATGCCGGAAGTTGACATGGATCAAGATAAAAGGACGCACCCTCCGGCGCAGGTCGCCCCCGGGCCGCATCGCCGGGGCGCGCTTGACCTCGGCCCCGGCAAGGCCCAGAAAATCCGGGACAATCCGTGAAAGGAGCCCCAGATGACCGCCCCCGCCTATGATCCGGACAACATCTTCGCCAAGATCCTGCGGGGAGAGATCCCGTCCTTCAAGCTGTATGAGGACGCCGACACCTACGCCTTCATGGACATCATGCCGCGTGCCGACGGGCATTGCCTGGTGATCCCCAAGACCCCCTGCCGGAACGTCCTCGACGCCAGCCCCGAACAACTGGCCGCCGTGATGAAGACGGTTCAGGTGATGGCCCATGCGGTGATGAAGGCCTTCGGCGCGGGCGGCGTGACACTGCAGCAGTTCAACGAGGCGGTGGGCGGGCAGGAGGTGTTCCACCTGCATTTCCACATCCTGCCGCGCCACGAGGGCGTCGCTCTGCGCCCGCCCGGAAAGATGGCGGACATGGAGGTGCTGAAGGCCCAGGCCGAGCAGATCCGGGCGGCGCTGGGGTAGGATCGGATAGGCGCGGGATGACGACAGGGCCGCTCCATCCGACGCTGAAGGCGGTGCTGGAGTTCGGCCCGCTGACTGCGTTCCTGATCGTCTACCTGATCTTCAGGGACGACACCTTTGTTGTTGGCGGCACCGAATACAGCGGCTTTCTCGCCGTGACGGCCGCGTTCATTCCGGTCTTCCTCATGGCGACGGGCGCGCTGTGGTATCTGACGGGTCGGCTGACACGCCTGCAGATCGTGATCGCCGGGATGCTGATCGTCTTCGGGGGGATGTCGGTCTGGCTGAACGACCCGAGCCTGTTCAAGATGAAGCCGACGGCGATCTATTCCCTCCTGGCCCTGATCCTCGGGGTCGGGCTCATGCGGGGGCAGTCCTGGCTGGAATTCGTGCTGGAGGACGCGCTTCCGCTCACGCACAGGGGCTGGATGATCCTGACCCGGCGGGTGACGCTTCTGTTCGTCCTTGCCGCCGTGGCGAACGAGGTGGTCTGGCGCACCCAGTCCGAGGAGTTCTGGGTCATCTTCGAGACCATCGCCATGCCGATCATCGTCTTCGTCTTCTTCGTCGCGCAGGTCGGTCTGTTCGTCGATCACGGGACGCTGAAGCCGTCGTGGAAACCGGCGAAGTCACCCGGCAGGACGCCCGGGCAGGTCAAGGGCGGGCAGTGCAAGGGCGGGCAGGGCAGGAAGCGCCGGGCCCGGCGGGCGCCGGGCGGGTTCTGAACGCGGCGCTCAGCCCGGCACCCCACAGGCGGCAGGCGCCGCCATCGCCGTCTCGAAACTCCGCCGCAGCGCCACGTCGAGGTCGTCCATGGTGACCGGCAGGCCTAGGTCCACCAGGCTGGTCACGCCGTAATCGGTGATGCCGCAGGGAACGATGCCGTCGAAATGCGACAGGTCGGGTTCCACGTTGATCGAGATGCCGTGGAAACTGACCCAGCGGCGCAGGCGGATGCCGATGGCGGCGATCTTGTCCTCGGCCATGGCTCCACCCGGCAGGCGCGGCTTGTCCGGGCGTTCGATCCAGACACCCACGCGGCCCGGGCGGATGTGGCCCGTCAGGTTGAATTCGGCCAGCGTGGCGATCACCCAGGTTTCGAGGTCGCGCACGAAGCAGCGCACGTCGCGGCCCCGTTTCTCGAGGTCCAGCATCACGTAGACGACCCGCTGGCCCGGCCCATGATAGGTGTATTGCCCGCCGCGCCGCGCCTCGAAGACCGGGAAACGGCCGGGATCGACCAGGTCCTGCGGCCTGGCGCTGGTGCCGGCGGTATAGAGGGGCGGATGTTCCAGAAGCCACACGGCCTCGTCCGCGGTGCCCGCGCGGATCGCCTCGACACGCGCGTCCATGAAGGCCAGCGCGTCCTCGTAGGGGGTCAGCCCTTCGGACTGGATCCAGTCTACCATGCGCGGGTTTTCCTGTCTGCGGTCGGCGCGGCGGCGCCCGCCGGTCCGCG
>SBFT01000192.1 GCA_006227805.1 Paracoccaceae bacterium | reverse complement strand
GACACCGCCTGGTTCGCCGTGACCGATGGCGACTGGCCGGCCCTGCGCGAGGCCTATCGCGTCTGGCTGGACCCGTCGAACTTCGACGCCGAGGGTCGTCAGCGGGAGCGGTTGAGCGACCTTACGCGGCTGGTGCGTGTCGCGAGTGACCCCGCGCTCTGACAAGCGCCGGTCCTGCGCGCGGTCCTGCGCGCCTGTGGCCAGGCTCAGTCCCGGACGGCGGGCCTGCGCGGCGGGCGGCCCAGGATCAGATCGGTGCGGATCCGGCGCAGCCGATCCGCCTTCTGCCGCAGGTTCAGGTAGCTGCCCGCCAGAAGGCTGGTGATAAGGCCGCCCAGCAGATAGGGGATCTCGGCCATGTCAGATCGCCTTTCGCGTCATCAGCCGCGCCTGCAACAGGCCCGCCATGCGGGCGGCATCCTCGGCGAAGGGGGCGCCCGTGGCGCGGCTGCGGCCCAGATTACGCACCGCTTCGGCCAGCGCCTCGTCCCGGGCCGACAGGGCGACACCGCTCAGGAACTGCACGGCGTAATCCATCTTCTTGGGATCCGTCGCCTCGCCCAGGACTTCGACCGCGTGGGCGAGGTCGTCCACATAGGCGATAGGGTCGGGTTCGATCATGTCCATGGGCACCTGTCGCGGTCCGGCCGGGCGGCGGTCGGGGGGCAGGCGGGACAGGATCGCCTCCTGGAAGAGCGCGAGCGAGGCGACGGGCTTGGCCAGGAACCCGTCCGCCCCGGCCGCGATCGCCGCCGCTTCGGTCAGCGGATCGCCCGACGTGGCCAGCAGGACCGGAATGCGTGGGGCCGCGCGCGTCAGGTCGCGCAGAAGGTCCAGCCCCGATCCGTCGGGCAGGCCGGGATCGACGATGACCGCGCAGGGCCGATAGACCTGCAGGTGCCGGCGGGCCGAGCACAGGCTGTCGGCCCGCCGGATCCGCGCGCCGCTGCGCAGGCACAGAAGGCGCATCGCTTCGGACGCGAAGCGGCTGTCCTCGACCACGAGGACGGTCACGCCCACCAGCGGGCGCTGGGGGGTCGGCGCGGGCGGGCGCGCCCGCGGCATCAGGGGATCCGAATCGTCCATCTGCAATGTCCTTTCGTCACCATCGGCTACGGGCTCAGCTTGCGCGGGACCGGCTAACGACGAGTTAACGGGCTGCGGCCAGTTGACCCTTGCCGCATGGTCCCGATTTCCGCATAACCGCCGCGACCAGCGTTAGGAGTGACCCCCATGATCGGACGCCTGAACCATGTCGCCATCGCCGTGCCCGACCTGGAGGCCGCGGCCGAGCAGTACCGCACCGCGCTGGGTGCCAGGGTCGGCGCGCCGCAGGACGAACCCGATCACGGCGTGACGGTGATCTTCATCGAATTGCCCAACACCAAGATCGAGCTTCTCTATCCCCTGGGCGAGAATTCCCCGATCCAGGGGTTCCTGGACAAGAACCCCTCGGGGGGGATCCACCATGTCTGCTACGAGGTCGAGGACATCCTGGCCGCCCGCGATCACCTGAAGGCGACCGGAGCGCGGGTCCTGGGCGACGGCAACCCGAAGATCGGCGCCCATGGCAAGCCGGTGCTGTTCCTGCACCCCAAGGATTTCAACGGCTGCCTCGTCGAACTGGAACAGGTCTGACGCCGGTCTTGGATTGGCGCCGCGCGATCCTATCTGAGGATCAGCCGCAGGCAGGGACGGCACGGGAAAAGGAACCGCACACATGGGGATCACGTCGGCACTGGTGCTTTATGCCGTCTTCTGGTTCATGACCTGGCTGATCGTGCTGCCGATCCGGGTGCAGACCCAGGGCGACCTGGGCGAGATCGTGCCCGGCACCCATGCCGGCGCGCCCGAGCATCACCACCTCAAGCGCAAGGCCTGGATCACGACCGGCGTCGCCTTCGCGCTGTGGCTGATCGCCGTCGTCGTGATCGAGTCGGGATGGATCAGCGTGCGCGATCTCGACATGTTCGGGCGCATGGGGTCCTGACGCCGCAGTACCGGCTGGTCTTGATTCACGTCATGTCGGGGGCCTGCCCCCCGTGCTAGCCGTCCTTGACGGGAGGGCAAGCCATGTGGCCGGTCGTGATCCTTTATCTGGCGGTCGTGTCCGCGCCCCTGGCGCTCGCCTGGGCGCAGGGCCTGCCGCCGCGTTCGGCCTGGGACGAACTGGCCACGGCCGCCGGGCTGCTGGCGGCTTCGGTCCTGCTGGTGGAATTCCCCCTCTCGGGCCGCCTGAGGATGGTCACGCGCAAGCTCGGCATGGATGTGACCATGCGGCTGCACCAGGGGCTGGCGCGGATCGCGCTGGGCCTGGCGCTGATCCATCCCTTTCTCTACGCGGGCGCGCGCAATCCGGCCCATCCCTGGGACGTGACGCGCCAGTTGACGCTGGCCTGGACGCCCGAGGCGCTCTGGCCGGGCATCCTGGCCTGGCTTCTGCTGCCCGCGCTGGTGGGCGCCGCGCTGGTGCGCAGCGGCCAGCGATACGAGACCTGGCGCCTGGTCCATGGCCTGGGGGCGGCGCTGATCGTGGCGCTGGTGATCTGGCACGCGCTTGTCGCGGGCCGCTACAGCGCCGATCCCGCCCTGGCCGGCCTGTGGCTGGCCTTCGGCGCCGTCGCCGCCCTGATGCTGGCGCGGGTCTATCTGCTGGTGCCGCTGGCGCAGCTGCGCCGCCCCTGGCGCGTCACCGCCTGCGACCGGGTGGCGGACCGGACCTGGAGCCTGACGATCGCTCCGGAAGGCCATGCGGGCCTGCGCTTTCAGGCGGGCCAGTTCGTCTGGCTGAATGTCGGCGCCAGCCCCTTCACCCTGCGCGAGAACCCCTTCTCGATCGCCTCGGCCCCGGCGGACGGACCGGAGCTGCGCTTCGTCATCAAGGAGCTGGGCGATTTCACCCGCAGCCTCGGCACCGTCGCGCCGGGGACCCGCGCCTGCCTGGACGGGCCGTTCGGGCACCTGACGCTGGTCGGGCGGGATGCGTCCGGGGTCGTGCTGATCGCGGGGGGCGTGGGGATCGCGCCCCTGCTGGGCATCCTCGAGCAGATGCGGGCCACGGGGGACGCCCGGCCCGTCACGCTGATCTATGCCAACCGGGCCGAGGACCAGATCGTCGACCGCGCGCGGCTCGAGGCGATGCGCGAGGCGGGCGCGCTGGACCTCGTCCTCGTCCTGTCCGAGCCGCCCGAGGGCTGGACCGGCGAGATCGGCATGATCGACGCGGACCTGCTGGGACGCGTTC
>SBFT01000038.1 GCA_006227805.1 Paracoccaceae bacterium | reverse complement strand
GCGAGCCCTGTCTGGATATCGGCCACCAGGAAGCGGGCCTGGCGTTCCTCGACTTCCTCGAAGCCGATGAAGGTCTTGAAGTCGGGCATCGTCATAACCGGATGCGGCAGGCGGGCGGTGCCCAGGTCCTGCATGAGGCGCGCATAGTTGTCCTGCATGGCGCGGGCGGCCGTCATCAGCCCGACCAGCGGGAACACCGCAAGGCCCGCCACCTGCCGGATCTGGTCGGGGGTCAGGTCGGTCTCGAGCCAGCCCAGGATCTGCAGCGACAGCGGCACGCCGACCGCATCGCGGAAGCGCTTCAACCCGTCGAAATCGCGGAAGGTCTTGCTGATCGGCTGCACCAGGTCCGCGCCCGCCTCGACATACATCCTCGCGCGGGCGATCGCCTCGGCCTCGGTGGGCGCATCGGTGCGGGCGATGATGATCGTATCGGGATTGCGGCGGGCCTGGATCGCGGCGCGGATCTTGCCCGCGTGTTCGTAGGCCGAGAGCAGTTCGACCTTGTTGGCCGCCGCCGGACAGCGTTTCGGGGCCAGCTGATCCTCGAAGATCATGGCGCTGACGCCCGCCTGTTCGAATTCGCGCACGGTGCGCATCACGTTGATGGCGTTGCCATAGCCCGTGTCGGTATCGGCGACGACCGGGATGCCCACCGCGTTCACCACATTGCGCACGACGGTCAGGTTTTCGGTCATGGTGTAAAGCTCGACATCGGGAAAGCCCAGATGCGTGGCCGAGACCGCGAAGCCCGAGGTCATGACCGCAGGCGCGCCCGCCTTCTCGGCCAGCATCGCCGACATCGCGTCGAAACAGCCCGCGACGAAGACCGTGTCGCCCGCCCGCAGTTTCGCGGCGAAATCCCTGGCGGTTGCATCCTCGATCATGTCCCGGCCTCCTCGCGCTCGCGGGCGTGCAGATATCCGACGATGCCGCCTGCCTCGAGCATCTGGCGGTCGCCCTCGCTGAGGGGTTCGATCGGCAATTCGGTTCCCGTCGTCAGGTTGCGCAGGCGCCCGGCGGCCCAGTCCACCTCGATCTCGTCCCAGCGCGACACCGCGCCCAGGATGCCGGGGCAGACGACCTGCGGAAAGCCCATCGCGATCTCGCCGCGCCAGTAGCCGGGCGCGAAGCTTTCGGCGACGACGCCCGCGACGCCCAGATGCCGCATCCCGATCATCGGGGGGTAATGGGGGTGTCCGTAGCCGAAGTTGTGATTGCCGACCAGAAGATCGCCGGGCTGCACCTTCCGGGCGAAGTCCGGCTCCTCGGCGGCAAGGCACAGGCGGCCCAGTTCGGCGGGGTCCTTGATCTTGATGTTCTTCACGCCGACGATCTGGTCGACGTCGAAATCCTCGTCCTCGAAGATCCAGGCCACGCGGCCGCGCAGGTTCTCAAGCGCCATGGCCCGCCCCGGTCAGATAGGGGCGCGGATCGGTGATGCGGCCCTCGATGGCCGCCGCCGCGACCGCCGCCGCGTTCACGATGTAGATGTCGCTGTCGGGCGATCCCATCCGGCCGCGCACGTTCAGCGTGCCGGTCGAGACCGCGCGCTGGCCCGCCCGCATCACCCCCATCCGCCCGAAGCAATAGTCGCAGGATGACGACGACACGAAGGCCCCCGCCGCGATCAGGCGGGTCAGGATGCCCTGTTCGGCCGCCTTCTCCATGATCTCCTTGCTGGTGGGGATGACGTAGAGCTTGAAGCCGTCCTTGACCTTGCGCCCTTCCAGCACCTCGGCCGCCAGGGCCAGGTCCTCGACCCGGCCCGATGCGCAGGAGCCGAGATAGCCCACCTGCACCTCGGTGCCGGCGACCTCGCTCAGGTCGCGCGTGTTGGCGGGGCTGGGCGGGATCACCGCCACGGGCTCCAGCGTCGAGACGTCGATCTCGTGACGCGCGGCGTAGACCGCATCGGGGTCTGAAGCCAGCGGCGCGATGTCCAGCCGCTGGCGCGGGCGGATATAGTCGAGCGCCTTTTCGTCGGGATTGATGATGGCGGTGATGGCGCCGGTGAACATCGCAAGGCAGGTGATCGTCTGGCGGCTTTCGAGGCTCATCGCCGCGATCGCCTCGCCGCCCAGCTCCATCACGGTCCCGCGGCAGCTGCGCGGGCCCAGCACGCGCACGATGTGGTGGAAGACGTCGCGCGCGGTGACGCCCGGCTGAAGCCGGCCGGTCAGATCGATGCGCGTGGTCTCAGGCACCTTGAACTTGATCCGCTCCTTCACGAAGGCCTCGAGCAGGTGGCGCCGCACGCCGATGGCCAGCGTGCCGAAGGTGCCCAGTTGCGAGATATGTCCGTCGAAATGCACGACGAAGGCGCCGGGCGTGGCATAGCCCAGTTCCGCCGCCACCTGGTGGCCGATGCCCTTGCCCTCGTAGACCGGCACGTCGTTCTTCGCGCCCCAGCTGCGCGTGATCTCGTGCAGCTCCTCCTCCTGGGTGGTGGCGGCGGGGACCATGTGGTCGATGAACAGCGCGAAGCGCTGCGGATCGGCGACGCGCTCGATGCCGAACTCGTCCTCCATCTGGCGGAAGATCACGTCCGTGTAGCCCGGAAAATCATAGGCGATCACGAAGTCGGGCCGGACCCGCAATTCGTCGCCCGCGCGCACATGTTCCTGCCCCGAGGCGCGCGCCAGGATCTTCTCGGCGATCGTGTAACCCATGAAAGACCTCCCATCCGTCAGGGTTGGGAAAGTCTTGTTGGGTCACATCGACTTGTCAATATGCAACATATATTTCATCTGATGAAACAACTAGATCGCCGCGCCCCGCACCGAGCGCTGCATGTCCTCGGCGGCGCGCTGCATCATCTCCAGAAGTTCGGCCTGCGCCGCGCCGATGTAGCGGGGCGTCAGGCCGCCGGTGGAGATGGCCGCCAGGATCGCGCCGGTCTCGTCCATCAGCGGGACCGCCATGGCGGATATCCCGGCGGCGATCTCGTCATGCTTGATGGAGAAGCCCGATTCGATGATCCCGGCCAGTTCGCGGCGCAGATCCTCTGCAGCCCGCTTGTCCAGACCCAGAGACCCCGCGACGATCCGCTCGCGATCCGCCTCGGGAAGATGGGCCAGCAGGACCCGCGGACCCGTCCCGCGATTGAAGGCGCGCGTTTCGCCCACGGCCCACCAGCGCACCTCGATCGCACGGCCACCGTTCACCCGTGACACGCAGAGCGCCTCGTCCCCCGAACGGACCGAGAGATAGACCGTTGTCTGGCTGTCCTCGGCCAGCCGGGTCAGGCGCCGTTCGACCAGACCCGCCAGCGTCAGCGTCCGCGGCACCGCGCGGGCCAGGTCCAGAAGGCCGGTCGAGGCGCTGTAGAGCCCGCTGGCGGGGTCCTGGTAGACCATGCCCTCGTCGCGCAGCGTGACCAGGATGCGCCGCGAGGTGCCCGCATCGAGACCCGTGGCGCGCACGATCTCGTTCAGCGCGAGAAAGGGCCGGTCCGCCGAGAAGGCGCGCAGGATGCCGATCGCGCGGGATACCGCGCGGACACGGGGAAGCGTGGCGCCATGCTGGCCACGCGGCCTGACGGAAGCCTGGGTCAAGGGATCCTCCTTTTTCACTAGATGAAATAATGATTACTTATTGACAGAACGCAACTGCTTTATGTGATAGTGACGGCGACTGGCCCGGGAGAGCCAGAACAGGGAGGACGATCCATGAAACACCTCATCAGCGGGCTGGTGATGCCCGCAACCGTCGCAATCGGCCTTGCCGCGCTGAGCGTGCCCACCTGGGCCGAGGCGCAGACCCGTGAATTGCGTTTCGCCGAGTTCGGCCCCAATGCGGGCGCGCGGGCGGGCGGCCTCGTGTGGCTGGACGAAGAGCTGCGCAAGCGCTCGAACGGCGAATTGGGCCTCGACATCATCTGGGGCGGCGCGCTGGTCGGCGCCGCGGGTGCCGCGCAGGCGATCTCGGACGGCGTGGCCGACATGGGCTCGATCGTGCCGGTCTACGCGCCGGGACAGCTGGTCGTGTACGAGGTCGTCGATACCGGCGAGATCTCGGATGAATACGTCGGCATGATGGCTACCTACGAGCTGATGACCAGCCATCCCCTGGCGCTGAAAGAAGCAGAGGATTTCAACGTCCGCTACTTCGGCAACTACACCACAGGTCCCACGCAGCTGCTGACCAAGGACAAGCCGGTGGCGTCGCTGGATGACCTCAAGGGCATGACCATCCGTTCGACCGGCGCGCATGTGCCGGCCCTCGAGGCCTTCGGCGCCGCGACCGTGTCGCTGTCGCAGCCCAAGGTCTACGAGGCCTTGTCGAACGGGTCGGTCGATGGCTCGACCACCTATTACTACGTGGTGGACGGCTACAAGCAGCACGAGGTCGCCAGCTACATGACCGAACTGGCCCTGGGCCAGACGCTGGCCTTCGGCATCATCATGAACCTTCAGACCTATCAGAGCCTGACCGCCGATCAGCAGGCGCTGATGGACGAGCTGGGCCGCGATTTCACCGTCAAGATGGCCGAGATCATGGCCCGGTCGCGCATCGACACCAAGGCCAAGCTGGCCGCCGGGGTGGACGGCAAGCCGATCACCATGATCGATGCGCCCGCCGAGATGCGCGAGGCGCTGGTCGAGGTCGCGCTGGCCGATGCCGCGAACTGGAAGGCCAAGGCGAACGAGAAGGGTCTGGATGGCGAGGCGATCTTCGCCGAGTGGATCGCGCTGACCGACAAGTACAAGCAGGACGTGGCCGCCAACGGCTATCCCTGGAAGTAAGCGTCGCAATCGCCGGGCCGGAGGCGCCGACCGCGCCCCCGGCCCTTTTCCGCCGCAGGGGCACGAGGATCGGGCAGCAGAGATCATGACCGCGATACCAAGGGGACTCCGCCGGGCCCAGAGCCTGATCGAGGATGCCGCGCTGGTGATGGCGGGCATCGTGCTTCTGGCGATGGGAGGGATCGTGGTCGCCTCGATCCTGGGCCGGGTCCTGTTCCTGCGCCCGCTTCCGGACGATCTGCTGATGGTGGGGCTGCTGAACGTCGCCGTGATCACCCTGCCGCTGGCCTATGTGGAGCGGTTGCGCGGGCACATCACCGTCACCGTCACAACCGACTGGCTGGGCACCCGCGTCAAGGGCGCGCTGCGCGCCTTCGGGGCCTTCGCCATGGCGATCTTCTTCGGCGGCATCGGCTTCATGATCGTGCGCCGGATGCCGGACGAGATCGCCAAGGGCGCCTATTACGACGGCGTCCTGCAGATCCCGACCTGGCCGATGAAGGCGGTGTTCGGCTTCGCGATCACGCTGTTCTTCCTGCGTCTTCTGGTCAGCATCGCGCAGGGCCTGCACACCGCCGTTACCGGCCGCGACGAGGACGCGCCCGCCTCGGCGCATGGGGAGGTCTGATCCTTGGATCCTCTCGTCGTTGGACTGGTCACGCTGATCATCACGCTTGTGCTTCTGGCCATCCGCGTGCCGATCGCCGCCGCACTGGGCATATCGGCCTCGGTCGGGGTGTTCATCATCTTCTCGTGGCGCCCCGGGGCCGAGTTCATGCCCCAGTTCGCCTGGCGCCCCACCCTGTCGCTGATCGCCAACGGGCCCTATGATTTCCTGAAGAGCTACAGCCTGGCCACGGTGCCGCTTTTCGTGCTGATGGGGCATCTCGCCTACGAGGCGGGCTTCACCACCGACATCTACCGCGCCGCGCGGTTGTGGCTGGCGCGCCTGCCCGGCGGCGTGGCGATGGCCTCGGTCGTGGGCTGCGGCGGATTCTCGGCGATCACCGGGTCCTCGGTCGCCTGCGCCGCCGCGATGGGGCGCATCGCCATCCCCGAGATGCTGAAATTCGGCTATTCCAAGTCGCTGGCCACGGGATCGGTCGCGATCGGCGGCACGCTGGGCTCGCTGATCCCGCCCTCGATCCTGTTCATCCTCTATGGCGTCTTCGCCGAGCAATCGATCGCGCGGCTGTTCATGGCGGCGATCGTGCCGGGGCTTCTGTCGCTGGCGGCCTACCTGGTGGTCATCTACATCTGGGCGCGTCTGCGCCCCGACGCAGCCCCCCGCCCGCAGGAGACGATCAGCGCCGCCGAACGCTGGCGCAGCCTGGGCCAGTGCTGGTCGATCATCGTGCTCTTCGTCATCGTGATCGGCGGCATCTACGCGGGCTTCTTCACCCCGTCCGAGGCCGCGGGCGTCGGCGCCATCGCCGCGCTGGTCCTGGGCCTCGTCCTGCGGCGTCTGACGCTGGCCAGGATCGTCTCGGCGCTGCGGGAAAGCGTGTTCCAGTCGTCGATGATCTTCGCGATCGCGCTGGCGGGAAAGATCTATGTCAGCTTCATCGCGCTGACCGGGCTGTCGAACTCCATCGGCGACTGGATCGAGGCCTCGCAACTCTCGATGGTCATGGTCCTGGCCCTGATCGTGCTGTTCTACATCGTCCTGGGCATGTTCCTCGACCCGATCGGGATCATCCTGCTGACGCTGCCGCTGACCATTCCGATCGTGGACAGCTATGGCCTGTCGCTGATCTGGTTCGGGGTCCTGGTGATCAAGCTGCTCGAGATCGGGCTGGTCACCCCGCCCATCGGGCTGAACGTCTTCGTCATCAAGTCGATCGTCGGCGACGGCGTGCGGCTCGAGACCATCTTCAAGGGCATCGGCCTGTTCCTGCTGGCCGAGATCGTCGTGCTGGGGCTGATCGCCGGCATCCCGGCGCTGTCGCTTTGGTTGCCTTCGGTGATGATGTAGCCCGGGGCGCGGCCGTCGCAATCAGGCCCGATCGCGGCGGCGGGCGACATTTTCCGATGGCGCTCGGCCCGCGTTCGGACGCAGGATCGCGGCGGGGCACACGACGTGCGGGGCCGAAGACGAGGGAGAGGCGCGGACATGACGGACGGGACATCTTCGACACGGGGATCGCGCCTGCCCGTCGACGAGACCGTCAACGCCTTCGTGGCCTTCCTGTTCGCGGCGTCCGCGCCGGTGGCGATCATCCTGGGCGCGGGCCTGCGCGGCGGGCTGAGCGAGGCGGACCTGTCCTCGTGGATCTTCGCGGCCTTCGCGCTGAACGGCGCGCTCAGCATCGGGATGTCGATCCTCTACCGCCAGCCGCTGGCCTTCTTCTGGACGATCCCCGGCACCGTTCTTGTGGGCAGCGCGCTGCAGACGCTGAGCTTCGCCGAGGTGATCGGGGCCTATGTCCTGACCGCGCTGCTGCTGGTGGTGCTGGGGGTCACGGGCTGGGTGCGCGCGGCGATGGACAATCTGCCCATGCCGATCGTGATGGGCATGGTCGCGGGTGTCTTCGTCGAGTTCGGGCTGGACTGGATCCGCGCGTTCCGGACCGACCTGGTCCTGGTGGCGGCGATGACGGCGGCCTTCGTGATCCTGACCGTTCTGCCCCGGGTGCAGAAGGTGTTTCCGCCGATGATCGGGGTGCTGGTCGTGGGGCTGGCGGTGCTGGCGATGCAGGGCGGCGACAGTGCCCAGGCCGCCGGTTCCGGCCAGATCGTCGCCCAGCCCCGGTTCTACATGCCGGTCTTCACGCTTGCGGCGGCGCTGGAGCTGGTGGTGCCGCTGGCGATCACGGTGATCGCGGCGCAGAACGCGCAAGGCATCGTCATCCTGCGCAGCGCGGGCCACAATCCCCCCGTCAGCGCGATCACCACCGCCTGCGGCGGCGCTTCGCTGATCACCTCGGTCTTCGGCAGCGTGTCCAGTTGCCTGACCGGTCCCTCGAACGCGATCCTGGTCTCGAGCGGCCGCAAGGACCGGCACTGGCTGGCGGCGGTGATCCTGGGGGGCTTTGCGATCCTCTTCGGGATATTCGCGCCCTTCGTCACCAACCTGCTGCTGGCGACGCCGGTCGCGTTCCTCAGCACGCTTGCGGGACTGGCCCTCTTGCGCACGCTGCTTTCAGCCTTTCAGACCGCCTTCGCCACGTCCTTTTCCATGGGGGCGCTGATCGCGTTCCTGGTGACCCTGGCGGGGGTTCCGGTGCTGAACATCGGCGCGCCCTTCTGGGGCCTCGTCTTCGGCGTGCTGGCGAGCCTCGTGCTCGAACGCCACGCGTTTGCGAAGGGCCGCTAGGCCTCGCGCGCGGCGGGCCTGCGCGCCATCCAGCCCGCGAGCGCGATGCCGCTCAGGACATGCCACATGCCCCAGAAGGCCGCGACCACGGCCATGCCGCCCAGGCCGCCGAAGAAGCCGAAGATCAGGACAAGGCCCAGGCCCGAATTCTGGATGCCGGTCTCGATGGTGACGGCGCGGCGGTCAAAGGGCGACAGGCGCGCCAGGCTGGCCGAGGCATAGCCCGCCCCCAGCGCCAGCGCGTTGTGCACGATCACGAGCGCAGCGACCGCCCCGGCGAATTGCAGGAACAGCGACCAGTTCGCCGCCAGCGCCAGGACGATGAAGCCGAGGAAGATGCCCATGGACAGCCATTGCAAGGGGCGGCGCAGGCGCGCGGTGATGTCGGGCCGGCGGAGGTTCAGCAGCATGCCGAGGCACAGCGGCAGGATCAGCAAGAGGCCGACCGTGATCGCGACCGAGACGGGATCGATCGCGGTCTGGCGCAGGATCTCGCGCGTGGGGGGATAGAGACCGCCCCAGAAGGTGATGTTGAGCGGCGTCAGCAGGATCGCCCCCACCGTCGAGAAGGCCGTCATCGACACCGAAAGCGCCGCGTTCCCGCCCGCGCGATGGGTGATGAAGTTCGAGATGTTGCCCCCCGGACAGGCCGCGACCAGGATCAGGCCCAGCGCGATCGAGGGCCTGGGTTCCACCGCCAGGACCAGGCCGAAGGTCAGCGCGGGCAGGATCAGGAACTGCGAGGTCAGCCCCACCAGCAGGGGTTTGGGCGCGCGGCGCAGCTTTCGGAAGTCTTCCGGCAGAAGGTCGATCGCGATCGAGAACATCACGACGCTGAGGATGGCGTTCAGGATCAGAAGGCTGCCGGGCGAGAAGTTCAGCATCACCTCGTCGATGCCGACGGCTGCGGTCATGTCCATCCGGCCCCCCTCCCATATCCTTCGACGGCGCGCCGACCGCGCGCGCATCCGCGTTCCCCGGCGACAGACTA
>SBFT01000207.1 GCA_006227805.1 Paracoccaceae bacterium | reverse complement strand
AGTTCCTTCAGGTTGTCGAGCCGGCCGGGCGCCTCGGGCGTCTTGTCGTTCTGCCACATCGCGGTATAGCCGCTTTCATCGAGGATGATCTCGGCCAGTTCCATGTGCGTCATGTCGGCGTCGCCCGCCATCCGGCCCCAGCGGCGTATGTCGCCGACAAGCTGGCCCAGTTCGGCGCCCGCCTTGCCCTTGATCAGGCCGGACTGCACCGCGATGTGCGCGCCCTCGACTAGGCTCACCCCATTGGCGCGCGCGGTGCGCTGCACGATCTGCTGGGCCTTGTCGCCCAGGCCCCGCTTGGGCGTGTTGACGATGCGTTCGAAGGCCAGGTCGTCCTCGGGGCTGGTGACGACGCGGAAATAGGCCATGGCGTCGCGGATCTCGAGCCTTTCATAGAAGCGCGGGCCGCCGATCACGCGGTAGGGCATGCCGATCGTCAGGAAGCGATCCTCGAAGGCGCGCATCTGGTGGCTGGCGCGGACCAGGATGGCGATGTCGTTCAGACCCATCGGGCGCATGCCACGGGTGCCGTGGCTCATGGCGTCGATCTCCTCGCCGATCCAGCGGGCTTCCTCCTCGCCGTCCCAATGGCCGATCAGGCGCACCTTCTCGCCGTCCTGCGCCTCGGTCCAGAGTTCCTTGCCCAGCCGCCCCTGGTTGCCGCGGATGACGCCCGAGGCCGCCGCCAGGATATGCGGGGTCGAACGATAGTTCTGTTCCAGCCGCACCACATGGGCGCCGGGAAAATCCTTCTCGAAGCGCAGGATGTTGCCCACTTCCGCGCCGCGCCAGCCATAGATCGACTGGTCGTCGTCGCCCACGCAGCAGATGTTTCGGTGCCCCGCCGCCAGCAGGCGCAGCCACATGTACTGGGCCACGTTGGTGTCCTGGTATTCGTCGACAAGGATATAGCGGAACCAGCGCTGGTATTGGGCCAGCACGTCCTCGTGCCTGCGGAATATCTGCACCATGTGCAGAAGCAGGTCGCCGAAATCGACGGCGTTCAGCTCGATCAGGCGGCGCTGGTATTGCGCGTAGAGTTCGACGCCCCGGTGGTTGTAGGCCCCCGCATCGGCGGCGGGCACCGCATCGGGGGTCAGCGCACGGTTCTTCCAGCCGTCGATGATGCTGGCCAACTGCCTTGCGGGCCAGCGCTTGTCGTCGATGCCTGCCGCCTGGACCAGCTGTTTCAGCAGACGCAGCTGGTCGTCGGTATCGAGGATGGTGAAATTCGACTTCAGGTGCAGCGGCCCGCGGGCGACGGCGGCCGGATCCCCTTCGGCGGGCAGCGTCACCAGTTCGGCGTGCCGGCGCAGGAGCTTGACGCAGATCGAATGGAAGGTGCCCAGCCACGGCATCCCCTCGACCTCTTCGCCCAGCAACTGGCCCACGCGGTTCTTCATCTCGCGCGCGGCCTTGTTGGTGAAGGTGACGGCCAGGATCTCGTTCGGGCGGGCCTTGTTCTGGCCGAGTAGATGCACGATGCGCGCGGTCAGCGCGCGGGTCTTGCCGGTGCCCGCGCCCGCCAGCATCAGGACCGGGCCATCGGTCCGTTCCACCGCCGCGCGCTGGGCGGGGTTCAGGCCGTCCAGATAGGGCGCGGGCCGCACGGGCTGCGCGCGTTGCGACAGGCTGGGGCGCTGAAAGCTCTGTGCTTCGTCGAAACTGCTCATGCGCGGCAGGATAGCCCGAAGCCCGGTCATAGGGAAGCCCGTGTTCCAGTATTGTTCCAATCCCGGGGCCGGTTTTGCGCCAGTGTTTCCGCGCCTCTTCCCGCGCCCCCGCTTGCGGGCGTGCGCGGGCGCGGGATAGGCTGTGGCGGAAGAGACAGGCGAAGGACGGAAAGCGCAGGATGGGCCGGAACGTGCAGGTCGTCTTTCAGACGCGGTATTCCTTCTTCGGAAGCTCGGGCTGGCGGTCCGAGGCCAGCAAGACGGCCGAGATCCTGTTCGATCCCGCGCGCCTGTCGCGGCGACTGGACCTGTTCCGCCGGATGACCCTGGCCTGCCTGCGCGACCAGACCGACCCGGATTTCAGGCTGGTCGTGCTGACCTCGACCCGCCTGCCGGAAGATCACCTGGCGCGTCTGACCGAGGCCTGTTCCGACATCCTGGGCGCCGGGCGCGCCCAGGTCATCCCGCGCGCACCGGGCAGCGCGGGCCAATGGCTGCGCCGCTACATGCACCGTCACATGGCCGATGTGCCCCATTCGGCCCAAGTGGTGCTGGACGATGACGACGCGCTGTCGGTCGATTTCGTGGAACGAACGCGGACCGAGGCCGAATTCGCGCTGACGGCGATGGCTCCGGGGCAGGACTGCGTCTATCTCTCCTGGGCCAGCGGGCTGACCGCGCGGTTCAATCCCGATGGCGGGGTCGACCTGATGCCGCGCGAGGTGCCCTTCACCAATCTGGGGCTGACGCTGGTGGCGCCCACCATGACCAGCCGGAACCCCTACATGCTGGCGCACAAGAAGGTCGCGCGGCGTCATGCGGTGCGGGTCTTTCACGACCAGCGGCCCTGGTATCTGCGCGCGGTGCATGACCTGAACGACAGCCGGGCGATGCATGGCGACGATCCCCTGCCCCGCGCGGCGGTCGAAGCGGTTCTGGATCGCTTTCCCCTGCTGCGCGACATGGACCTGGTCGCGCTGCGCGCGGCACGGGCGGCCGAATAGCGTGGCGGGCGGCCCCGAAAACCCGCTCGATGCGCGCTATCCCGCGGTCGAGGACCTGAAGGCCCGCGCGCGGGCGCGCCTGCCGCGTTTCGTCTGGGACTATCTCGACAGCGCCACGGGCAACGAGACCACCAAGCGGCGCAACCGCGAGGCGCTGGACCGGATCGGCCTGATGCCGTCGATCCTGCACGGCGAATTCACCCCCGACCTGTCGGTGACGTTTCTCGGGCGGCGCCATCCCGCGCCCTTCGGGATCGCGCCCATCGGCATGTCGGGGCTGATCTGGCCCGACGCCGAGCGGCATCTGGCGCAGGCCGGCGCAAGGCTGGGCCTGCCCTATGCGCTCTCGACCGTGGCGGCGGCCGCACCCGAGGACGTGGCGCCCCATCTGGGCGAGGCCGCATGGTTCCAGCTCTACCCCCCGCGCGACGAGGGCATACGGCGGGACATGCTGGCGCGCGCGCGCGACGCCGGTTTCTCGACGCTGATCCTGACGGTGGATGTGCCCGTCGCCTCGCGGCGCGAGCGCCAGACGCGATCGGGCCTGACCCAGCCGCCGCGGCTGACGCCG
>SBFT01000288.1 GCA_006227805.1 Paracoccaceae bacterium | reverse complement strand
GGCACCCGCGGCAGGCCCGGCATGGTCATGATCTCGCCGCAGACCACCACGACAAAGCCCGCGCCCGCCGACAGCCGCACCTCGCGCACGGGCACGCTGTGTCCCGTCGGCGCGCCGCGCAGGTTCGGATCTGTCGAGAAGGAATACTGGGTCTTGGCCATGCAGACCGGCAGGTGGCCATAGCCCTGGTCTTCCCAGGCCTTCAGCTGGTCGCGGATCTTCTTGTCGGCCAGAACCTCGTCGGCGCGGTAGATGCGCTTGGCGATGGTCTGGATCTTGTCGAAGAGGCTCATCTCGTCGGGGTAGAGCGGCGCGAAATTCGCGGTATCGGCGTCCGCCAGTTCCGCCACCTTCCGCGCCAGGTCGGCCGACCCTTCCGAGCCCAGCGCCCAGTGCCTGGACAGGACCGCTTCCGCTCCTTGTGCCTTCACGTAATCCTTCACCGCCTGGATTTCGGCATCGGTGTCGGTGACGAAATGGTTGATCGCCACCACCACCGGCACGCCGAAGCTCTTGAGGTTCTCGATATGGCGGCCCAGGTTCGCGCAGCCCTTCTGCACGGCGGCCACGTTCTCGGCCCCCAGATCGGCCTTGGCGATACCGCCGTTCATCTTCATCGCGCGCACGGTGGCGACGCAGACCACGACCGAGGGCGCCAGCCCGGCCTTGCGGCACTTGATGTTCATGAACTTCTCGGCGCCCAGGTCAGCGCCGAAACCCGCTTCCGTCACCACGTAGTCGGCCAGCTTCAGCGCGGTCGTGGTGGCGATCACGCTGTTGCAGCCATGGGCGATGTTGGCGAAGGGGCCGCCATGGACGAAGGCGGGGTTGTTCTCCAGCGTCTGCACCAGGTTCGGCTGCATCGCGTCCTTCAGAAGGACCGTCATCGCGCCGTCCGCCTTGATGTCGCGGCAGAAGACGGGCGAGCGGTCGCGGCGATAGGCGACGATCATGTCGCCCAGGCGCTTCTGCAGGTCTTTCAGGTCCTTCGCGAGGCACAGGATCGCCATGACTTCGGACGCCACGGTGATGTCGAAGCCATCCTCGCGCGGAAAGCCGTTCGAGACACCGCCGAGGCTCGAGGTGATCTGGCGCAGCGACCGGTCGTTCATGTCGACGACGCGCCGCCAGACGACGCGGCGGATGTCGATGTCGAGCTCGTTGCCCCAGTAGATGTGGTTGTCGATCATGGCGGACAGAAGGCTGTGCGCGCTGGTGATCGCGTGGAAGTCGCCGGTGAAGTGAAGGTTCATCTCCTCCATGGGCACGACCTGCGCATAGCCGCCGCCCGCAGCACCGCCCTTCATCCCGAAGTTGGGCCCCAGGCTGGCTTCGCGGATGCAGACCATCGCCTTTCTGCCGATGCGGTTCAGACCGTCGCCCAGGCCCACGGTGGTGGTGGTCTTGCCTTCGCCCGCGGGCGTCGGGTTGATCGCGGTGACCAGGATCAGCTTGCCGTTCGGGCGATCGCTCAGCGCGTTGATGAAGCCCTGGCTGACCTTGGCCTTGTCATGGCCGTAGGGCAGCAGGTCCTCCGCCGGGATCCCGAGGGCCGCGCCGATCTCCATGATCGGCTTCTTCTTTGCCTCGCGGGCGATTTCGATGTCGGATTTGAAGGCCATGGCGCGGTTCCGGTCTCTTTTCGTCGCTGACGGCGGCACGGGGATCGCGCCGCTCTCTCCCAGTCATATGCACTCGCATACCGCCGCGCGCGGTCCGCGAAGATATGGAATCCGACATATTCGCGACGTGATGCGTCGCGGATGCTTCATCCGGTTTCGGATCGGAAACGGAAGTGGGCCTGCGGACGCCGGCAGGAGGACGGTGCCGGGCCCCTGCGATCAGCCCGGCTGGTCTGCCGGCGACGGGACGGTCGCCCCCTTCCAGGCCCGCTGGTCGGGAATGAACAGACGCAGCCGGTCGCCCAGCGCCAGGGCGCCGGGCCGTTCGACCCAGGCGGTGACGCCCCGCCGGCCCTGAGCCGCCGCCTTGAAGGCGGTGCCGTGCCCGGGGGCTTCGGCCTCGATCTCGCGGCCGGGAAGGACGCAGGGGCGGTTCTCCATGTCGATGGTCAGCACCACGCCCGAGGGCCCCTGCAGCCGCGAAGAGGGCGGCACATGGGTGAAGTCGGGGATGCCGCGCAGGATGATGGAGGCGCCCAGAAGCCCGGGATCGAGCGCCTCCAGCCCGATCTTCGCCGCGATGACCGCCAGTTCCTCGGCCGACAGGATCGACACTTGCCGCACGTTGCGGATCTCGGTCCCGCGCTTGTAGAGCATCGTGACCCGCGAACAGGACGGGCGCGTCTCGCCCGCGTGGCGTCCCTCCGTCACGCCGTGAAAGCCCAGGTCCAGACGGGTCCGGGCCTCTGCGCGCAGGCTGCCGGACGCGGCGGGCACATGACCCAGCCAGACGACTTCGCCTTCGCAGCCTGCATCGATCATCGTCGGCATGTCCGCACCTTTCACAAACCGGTCCCCGCGACCGCAACAGCGCCGCATCGCGGCAGGATTGTCAACGCCCCGGCCGATAGCGGTTTGCAGGAAAAAAACCGGACGCTCTTGGGAAGCGTCCGGTTTACGAGGTGGGTCTTGCTACGAGGGTCTTAAACCGAAGGTTCCGGTTCCATCCCGCCGCTGGGCGGGGCCTTCTTCGCGGCGCGGGTCTTGGGAATGGCGGTCACGCTGGGCGCGCTTCCCTCGTCCGATCCGCGATCTTCTTCCGGTCCGGCCTGGGGCGGATCGCCGCGCATGACGCGCTTGATCTCCTCGCCGGTCAGCGTCTCGTATTCCAGGAGGCCCTGCGCCAGGCGCTCCCAGTCTTCCTTGCGTTCGGTCAGGATTTCCTTGGCGCGCACATAGGCCTTCTCGATGAAGGTCTTCACCTCCTCCTCGATCAGTTCCTTCGTGTGCGCCGACACCGAGAAGCCCGGCGTCTGGCCGTTATAGCCTTCATGCGCCTCGGCATAGTCGATGTTGCCGACCTTGTCCGACATGCCCCAGCGCAGCACCATCGCGCGCGCCAGCGCGCTGGCCTGCTGGATGTCGCCGGCGGGTCCGTTCGAGACGTTCTCCTCGCCGTATTTCAGCACTTCGGCCGCCTTGCCCGCCATGGTCATGGCCAGCTTCTGGTGGCATTCCGACTTGTGCCAGTTCAGCCGGTCGATCTCGGGCAGCGACACGACCATCCCCAGCGCGCCGCCGCGCGGGATGATGGTGGCCTTGTAGACCGGGTCGCATTCCGGCAGCGCGAGGCCCACCACGGCGTGCCCGGCCTCGTGATAGGCGGTCTTTTCCTTCTGCTCGGCGGTCAGCACCATGCTGCGGCGCTCGGCGCCCATCATGACCTTGTCCTTGGCGTTCTCGAAATCGTCCATGGTGACGAAGCGCCGACCGACGCGCGCCGCCATCAGGGCGGCCTCGTTCACGAGGTTGGCCAGGTCCGCGCCCGAGAAACCGGGCGTGCCGCGCGCGATGATGCGCAGGTCGACGTCCGGTCCGAGAGGCACCTTGCGGGCATGGACGCCCAGGATCTTCTCGCGGCCCTTGATGTCGGGATTGCCCACCGTCACCTGCCGGTCGAAGCGACCGGGGCGCAGAAGGGCCGGGTCCAGCACGTCCTTGCGGTTGGTCGCGGCGATGATGATGACGCCCTCGTTCGCCTCGAAGCCGTCCATCTCGACCAGCAACTGGTTCAGCGTCTGCTCGCGTTCGTCGTTGCCGCCGCCATAGCCCGCACCCCGATGCCGGCCGACGGCGTCGATCTCGTCGATGAAGACGATGCAGGGCGCGTTCTTCTTGGCCTGTTCGAACATGTCGCGCACGCGGGACGCACCCACGCCCACGAACATCTCGACGAAATCCGACCCCGAGATGGTGAAGAAGGGCACGCCCGCCTCGCCCGCGATGGCGCGGGCCAGAAGCGTCTTGCCGGTGCCCGGAGGGCCGACCAGCAGCGCGCCTTTCGGGATCTTGCCACCAAGGCGCGAGAATTTCTGCGGATTGCGCAGGAACTCGACGATTTCTTCCAGCTCTTCCTTGGCCTCGTCAATGCCTGCGACGTCGTCGAAGGTCACGCGGCCATGCTTTTCGGTCAGCATCTTGGCCTTCGACTTGCCGAAGCCCATCGCGCCGCCGCCCCGGCCGCCCTGCATCCGATTCATGAAATAGACCCAGACGCCGATCAGCAGAAGGAAGGGCAGAAGCGACAGCAGGAAGGCCTGGAAGCCCGATTGCTGTTGCTGTTCGGCACGCACGGGGATGTTGTTCTCGATCAGAAGACCGGTGATCTCGGCGTCTTCGGGCTTGATCGTCACGTAATCCTGCCCATCGCTGCCCCGGAAACGCACCTGCTCCCCGTCCAGGGTGACCTGGCTGACGCCCCCTTCGCGGACCGAGGACACGAAGTCGGAATAGCTGATCTCGCGGCTCTGGATCGTGGTTCCCGGACCGCTGAACAGATTGAACAGCGCCAGGATCAACAGGAACAGGACGACCCAGAAGGCGATATTGCGTGCATTGCCCAAGAAGATGTCTCCTACATGCGGGGGGGCCCGGATGGCAGGCCCGGCCCGTTGACCCTAAGATAGAGATGAATGCGCCGCGTTCAATGCGATAAAATCGAGGCGAAGAAGCTCTCGGCGCCCTCGACCAGTTCCAGATCGCCCGGCCCTGTCAGTCCCGCCAGCGGCGCCGAGACCACATCCGCCCCCCGCCACAGCGCCGGCGCCCCCAGAAGCGCGCGGCGCGGACGTCCGGTGTCGCGCCATGTCCTGTATTGACGCAAGCCCTCCTCACCCAGCGCCCGGATCTCGAGATCCCCGGCCACATCGCCCAGCGCCTGCCAGCGGTCATCCCAGGCGCCGGAGGCGGGTGCCGCAAGGCCGATCACGGCGCTGACTTCGCGGGTGATCCAGATCAGCCCGGCATGATGCAACAGGACGCAGCCGTTCAGCGTCGTCACGCGCGCGGTGCGCGCGGCCTCCAGCGCGTCGCGCATCGCGGGCCCCCGCGGCGAAAAGACGCCACCCCCGATCCAGAGAAGCGCATGGCCCAGCAGGCGGCGCGCGATCTCGCCCGGAAGGGTGCGGAACTGGCGGCGGTCGATCAGCACATCGCCGCCATCGATCTGCACCATGTCGCGCGCGGCCAGGAACGTGTACCAGTCCAGCGCCTCGCGGGCCTCGGACATGTTGCGCGCCACCTCGGCCAGGGTGGCGGCCTCGATGCCCAAAGGGTGCAGCGCCGCCAGCGTCGCGCGCGCGCGCACCCGCTCGAAGCGCGCATCCTCGTTGCTGGGGTCCTCGATCCAGGCGACGCCTTGCGCGCGCAGGTAGTCGCGCAATTCGGCCCGCATCAGGCCCAGACAGGGCCGCAACAGCGTGATCCCGTCCTGCATCCGGCGCGCGGGAATTCCCGACAGGCCGTTCACGCCGCCCGCCCGCGCCAGCCGCATCAGCACCGTTTCGGCCTGGTCATCGGCGGTATGGCCCAGCGCCAGCACCGCGATCCCCTTTCCCCTGGCCCAGTCCGTCAGCAGCCGGTAGCGGGCCGCGCGCGCCTCGGCCTGCAGATTGCCCGCGCCGTCCCAACCCTGCCATCGCAGGATGTCGTGCGCCACGCCCAGATCGCGCGACAGCTTCGCCACGAAGGCGGCCTCTCCCGCCGCTTCGGGGCGCAGTCCGTGATCCACGGTGGCGGCGTGCAATTCCGTCCCGGCGTCACGGGTCAGGCCCGCCAGCACATGCAAGAGCGCGACCGAGTCGCCGCCACCGGAAACGGCGATGCCCACACGGGAAGGGAGTTTTTCGGGGAAAGCCCGGCGGATGACGCCGCCGATATCGACGTGCCTGCGCGTCAACTACAGCCCAGCGTCGCCATTTCCTGCCGGGCCGCCGCCACCGCGTCGGTCCCGGGATAGCGCAACTCGATCTCGGCCAGGGTCAGGCAGGCCTCGCGCGTCTTGCCCAGGGCGCCCAATGCACTGCCCAGCGCCAGGACAGCCTGAGGCGCGACCGGGCCGCTGGGCGCCACGGTATAGCTTTCCAGGAAGGCGCGCGCCGCTTCGCGCGTGTCGCCCATCTGGTTCAGCGCCAGCCCGCGCCGCAGCGAGGCTTCGGCCGCGACCGGACTGCCGGGGTAATTCGTGTTGAAGTCCTGCAGAAGCGCCGCCGCCGTTTCGAAATCGCCCTGCTCGAAGGCGGAATTGGCGGCCTGGTAATCCTGCGCCTCGCCCACCGCCAGGTCGGCCATGGACCCGCCGCCCGTCGCGGCACCGGCAACGGGCGCCACGGGCGTCACCGGGGCCAGCGCCCCGCCGCCCGCCGCAGGCAGGACGCCGCCACCCAGCGTGGTCGTCTCGCCCAGCTGGCTGACATCGCCGCCTTCCAGTTCGACCAGCCGGAACTCGAGATCGCCGATCCGGTTCGTGCCGTCGCGCACCACGTTGTCCACCCGGTTCGACAATTGCTCGGTCCGCGCGGTCAGGCGCGTCAACTCGCCCTCGATGGCGTTCAGCCGGTCCAGCGCGGTGGCCCCGCCGACCGACGTGGTCGGCCCGCCCGTCGTCGACAATTCGCGGCGCAGCTTCTGGATCTCGACATGGAGAACCGTCAGCTCCTGCCGGATATCGGCCAGGGTCTGCGTGTTGTCCTGCGCGACGGCCCCGACGGGGGCCAGCGCCAGGGCGAACGACAGAAACCAGGCACGTGTCCGCATCGGTCTCAGCCCGTCAGCCCGGCCGCCAGCACGGTCACCGCGCGGCGGTTCTGGCTGTAGCAGCTTTCGTCGCTGCAGACCGCCACGGGGCGTTCCTTGCCGAAGCTGACCGTCTGCAGACGGTTGCCGGGCACGCCGCGCGACACCAGGTATTCGCGCACCGCGTTGGCCCGGCGCGCGCCCAGCGCCACGTTGTATTCCCGCGTGCCCTGCTCGTCGGCATGGCCCTCGATGGTCGCGTTGAAACCATTGCTCAGCAGCCAGGTGGCCTGGGCGTTCAGGACCGCCTGGGCCTCCGGGGTCAGGCTCGACTGATCGACCGGGAAGAAGACGCGGTCGCCGATGACCTGCTGGAAATGCGCTACGCTGGTGGGATCGGAGGCCGAACCCAGCGCCCCCGCGCTGCCCGCCAGGCCGCTGCCGTCGCCCTGGTAATCAAGCGCATTCTGGCTGCAGGCGCCAAGTGCCAGGACCAGTCCGAGCACTGCCAGTTTGGGAAGAAAAGTCATGCCGTTTGCCTCGTTTTGTCTTGTTTTGCCGATGTCTACCATATCGCCGCAGACTTGTGAACTTGCGCTTTGGTCCGGCGGCGGAGTGTCGCGCGGACCTTCTGCCTCAGGGCAGCAGGGGCGACCAGGCCGGGTCCGAGCCGCCCTCCGGGATGCGCACGGGACGCAGGTTGCGCCCGGTGATATCGACCGTGAAGAGTGACGACGCCCCGTCCGCGCCCCGCGTCTCGCGCGAGAACATGATGACGCGGCCATTGGGCGCCCAGGTCGGGCCCTCGTCCAGGAAGGACGCGGTCAGGAGGCGCTCCTCGCTGCCGTCGACGCGCATCACGCCGATATGGAAGCGGCCCGCATGCTGCTTGGTGAAGGCGATCAGGTCGCCCCGCGGCGACCAGACGGGCGTGCCATAGCGGCCCTGCCCGAAGCTGATCCGCCGCGCCTCGCCGCCGCTGGCGGGCATGATGTAGAGTTGCTGCGTGCCCGAACGGTCGCTTTCGAACACGATCTGGCTGCCATCGGGCGAGAAACTGGGTGCCGTCTCGATCGAAGGCGCATCCGTCAGCCGTTGCGAGGCACCGCTCTCGATGTCCAGCGCCCAGATATCCGTGTTGCCGCCCTGTTCCAGCGAATAGACGACGACGCGGCCATTGGGTGCGAAGCGGGGCGCGAAACTCATCGTGCCGGGCTGGTCCTGAAGCGCGCGGCGCTGCACGCGGCCCACGTCGAGGACATAGATCCGCGGCCTGCCCGTCTCGTAGCTGGTATAGAGGACCCGGTCGCCCGTGGGCGAGAACCGCGGCGCCAGAACGATCGAGCCCGCATCCGTCAGATACTGCACGTTGGCGCCGTCGTAATCCATGATCGCAAGCCGCTTGCGCCGGTTGTCCTTGGGCCCGCTTTCCGACACGAAGACCACGCGGCTGTCGAAATAGCCCCCCTCGCCCGTGATCCGGGAATAGACGGCGTCGGCCACCTTGTGCGCCATCCGCCGCCAGCCATCGGCCGGACCCGCGAATTGCAGCCCGCTGCCCAGTTCCGCCCCCGAGAAGACGTCGTAGAGCCGGAACTTGACCACCAGCTGGCCGCCCTGCAGCGACACCGCGCCGGTGACCAGCGCCTGCGCGTTGATCGCCTTCCAGTCGGCATACTGAACCGGCGCGTTGAAATCGCTGACCCGGCTGATGAAGGCGGTCGCGGGGATCTCGCGGAACAGACCCGTTCCGACCAGATCGTCGGCGATCACCCGCGCCAGTTGCGCGCCGTATTGCGCCGCGGCGGAACTCTCCGGCACGAAATCGGGCACCGCGAAGGGCAAGGGCTCGATCACGCCCTCGGTGATCTCGATGCGCAGGGGGCCGCCTTGCGCCATGGCCGCGACGGAGAGACCGAAGCTGACGCCGGAGGCCAGCACAAGCATCAAGAGGGCACGGATCATCGTCATCATTCCTATCTGATTCTCATGCTTTCAGGATTGAATGTCATTTCAATTTCCCGCCATTGGTCGAATTTCTCGACCGGCAGGGCGAAGCCGTTCGCGCCGCAGCGGATGATGGCGCGCCGCGCCGCCTCGAAGGCCTGCCGCGCCGCGCCCTCGGAACCGCCCGAGAAGCCCGTCATCCGGATCGAGGCGTTCACGGGCCTTGCGTCCTCGGTCATGGTGACGGTGACCACGACCGTCGTGCCCAGCGCCTCGGTCGAGAGCGAGCCCACGTTCCAGCAGGACGACACCGCGACGCGAAGCGCGTCCTTTTCGCCGGCGCTGAGCGGCGGGCCGCTGGGCGCGGCGGGGCTGGGCGTCTGGGTCGCGGCCTGCGCAGCCGCCAGCGCCGCCGAC
>SBFT01000232.1 GCA_006227805.1 Paracoccaceae bacterium | reverse complement strand
CCGATTGACTCCGATCTCTGGGACACCATCTGCACGACAGCCGAGCGCGCCGCGCTCGACGCCCTGCCCATTGTCGCACGAGGATTGGCCGTGAAGCGGATTTTCTGCGTAAAGGAGGCCGTTTACAAGGCGCAGTTCACGCTGACGGGCGCGCTTCTGGACTTCGATGCGGTGGATGTCGCGATCCACGGCAGGACCTTCACCGCGACCTTCCGCTCTCCGCCGCCCGGCCTGCCCGCGCCCGTCCTCGGGGGCCGGATCACCGAAACGCCGGCGGGATACCTGGCCGCGCTGGCCATTCCGCGAGGGACCCCCTGATGTTGCGCCTTGGTCTGGTCGCCAGTTTCCTCTGTCTGGTCGGCGCGGCCACGGCCTGGGGCCTGTGGTCACGCGTGCAGGACACGCACCTTGCGGAGCTGGAGGCCGCCTGGGCCACGCCCCTGCCCGCGCCCGAGTTGCCGCTGAAGGTCTATCACCTGGGCCACAGCCTGGTCGGCCGCGACATGCCCGCGATGCTGGCGCAACTGGCAGGTGACGGACACGATTACAGGATGCAACTGGGCTGGGGCACCTCGCTGCGCGAACATTGGGACCCCGACCTTCCCATCAACGGCTTCGAGACCGAGAACGCCCATGACCGCTTCCGCGACGCCCGCGAGGCGCTCGCGTCAGGCGACTTCGACGCCGTCGTGCTGACCGAGATGGTCGAATTGCGCGACGCCATCCGGTATCACGACAGCGCCACCTATCTGCCGCTCTGGGCGGATCTGGCGCGGCAGGGCAACCCGGCCGTGCGCGTCTATCTCTACGAGACCTGGCACCGTCTGGACGATCCGGATGGGTGGCTGGAACGGATCGATAGCGATTGGCGGGACAACTGGCGCGGGACGCTGCTGGCTGCGGATGGCGCCTCGGCCATGCCGATGCGGGTCATCCCGGCGGGCCGCGTGATGGCGGAATTCGTGCGTGTGGTCGAGGCGCAGGGCGGAACCGCGACCGTCTCGAACCGCACCGATCTCTTCGCGCGCGACGCACAAGGCCGGATCGACCCGATCCACTTGGGCGACCTGGGGGCCTATCTGGTGGCGCTCACGCATTACGCGGTTCTCACGCATCGCTCGCCCATCGGCCTGCCCGCGGCGCTTCTGCGCGCGGATGGCACGCCCGCCCAGGCCCCGGATCCCGCAACCGCGCGGCTGATGCAGGAAACCGTCTGGCAGGTTGTGCGCAGCCTGCCCGAAACCGGGGTCGCGCCGTGAAACTCCTGCGTCGGCTCTCCGTCGCATTGGCGCTGCTGGCCGCGCCGGTGACGGCGCTCGAGGTCCCCGAGGCCCCATCGCCGCAGCGCGCCGTGCCGATGATGCTGAACCTGGCCCCGATCACCGATTGGGGCGTGCAGCAGCCCTTCCTCGACGTGATGAAGACCGCGCGGCCCTGGATCGGCCACCTGCCCGGCCGCTGGGGCGGGGCCGAGATGTCCGACATGATCGCGCGCGGCCTTCTCGACGACCGGGGCTGGCCCCGCAGCGTGCCGGGCGACTACGCCTCGATCGGCACGATCCTCCTGACCGACCTGCCGCCCCAGGCGGTGTCGCTGGCGGGCCGCTACGTTCTGCGCTTCGAGGGCGACGGGATCGTCGAAGTGTCGGGCCGCGCCACGAATGTCCGCTATGGCCGGGGCGAGGTCCGCTTCGATTTCACCCCCGGCCCCGGCGGGGTCGAGGTCAGGATCCAGCGCAGCGACCGCAAGCGCAGCGGCGATCATGTCCGCGCCATCCGGATCGTGCGCGAGGACCGCCTGGCCCTCTTCGACGCGGGCGCGGTCTTCAACCCGGACTGGCTGGCGCGCATCGAGGGCATGTCGGGCCTGCGTTTCATGGACTGGATGGCCACCAACAACAGCACGCTCTCCGCCTGGGACGACCGCCCGCGCGCGGAGGACTTCACCTATGCCTGGCGCGGCGTGCCGCTGGAGGTGATGCTGCGGCTGGCCAACGACCTGGCGGCGGATCCCTGGTTCACCCTGCCCCACAGGGCCGAGGACGCCTTCGTGCGCGCCTTCGCCGAGACGGTCTTCGCGGGGCTCGATCCCGGTCTGCGGGCGCATGTCGAATATTCCAACGAGGTCTGGAACTGGCAATTCGCCCAGGCGACCTGGGCCGATGAACAGGCGCGCGTGCGCTGGGGGCGCGACAGTCTCTGGATGCAGTTCTACGCGATGCGCGCGGCCGAGATCGCGGGCATCTGGGACGAGGTCTTCGCCGGCACCGCGCGCACGCGCCTCGTCAACGTGATCTCCAGCCAGACCGGCTGGCTGGGGCTGGAGGAGCAGGTCATGAACGCGCCCGTCTGGGTGGCCGAGAACCCCGACCTGAACCCGCCGCCCTGGACCTTCTTCGACGCCTATGCGGTGACGGGGTATTTCGCAGGGATACTCGGGCTGGAAGATCGTCAGCCCATGGTCCGCGACTGGCTGGCTGAAAGCCTGCGCGCGGCCGAGGCGCAGGCGGACAGCCGGGGCCTGACGGGGGCCGCGCGCGAGGCCCATGTCGCCGCGCACCGCTTCGATCTGGCCTTCGCCCGCGCCGGGGCCGAGGCCTTCGACGGCCGCGTCTCGGGCAATCCCGCCGACAGCGTGACGGACCTTCTGACCCGCGTCCTGCCCCATCACGCGCAGGTCGCGCGCGATCACGGGTTGCAGCTGATCATGTACGAGGGAGGAACCCACGCCGTGGGCCTGGGCCCGATGGTCGAGGACCCTGCCCTGACCGACTTCCTGACCGCCTTCAACTATTCCCCCGAGATGGGTCGCCTTTACGGCCATCTGATCGCGGGCTGGTCCGCCCTGACCGACGGACCCTTCGGTGTCTACAACGACGTCTACAGCCCCAGCCGCTGGGGCAGTTGGGGGGCGCTGCGGCACCTTGGTGACGAAAACCCCCGTTGGGACGCGATCCGCGCCCACCTGATGGGTCCGGGCGATGGCGGCTGAGGACGCGCCGCGCCTGTCGGTCCTGATCCCGGCCCATGACGAGGCGGCCTGGATCGGCGCCTGTCTCGACGCCCTGTTGGCGTCGACGGGCGCGCTGCCCGCGCGCGAGGTCCTGGTGATCGCCAATGCCTGCCGGGACGATACCGTCGCGCAGACGCAGAGCCGCACGGAGGCGGCGCGCGCGGCGGGGTGGGAGCTGCGGGTGATCGAGACGCCCGAACCCGGCAAGCTGCGGGCGCTGAACCTGGGCGACGGCGCG
>SBFT01000297.1 GCA_006227805.1 Paracoccaceae bacterium | reverse complement strand
ATCTGAGCGGGTTCGCCGTCAGCGCGTCGGGTCGAGGCGTGCGAGCCACGCGGTCCCGCCGAGATTGGCCATCTGCCGCAGCACCCAGTCCTGGCGGGCGCGCATCGCCGGCCCCGGGGCATCGAGCCGGCGCCGGCGCGGGTTGGGCAGCGCGGTGACGAGGAGCGCCGCCTGGCGGCGCCCGAGCTGGCCGGCATCGCGCCCGAAATAGCGCTGCGCCGCGGCTTCCACCCCGTACACGCCGCGGCCGTACTCGGCGATGTTCAGGTGCAGCTCGAGGATGCGACGCTTGTCGAGCAAGAGCTCCAGCAGCACCGTGTAGCCGGCCTCGAGCGCCTTGCGCAGCCAGGACCGTCCCTGCCACAGGAACACGTTCTTCACCACCTGCTGGCTGATCGTCGAGGCACCGCGCGTGCCGCCGTCTTCCAGCGCGGCCCGGATCGCCACGACGTCGAACCCCCAATGCAAGCAGAAATTGGCATCCTCCGCCGCGACCGCCGACCGCGCCATGACGGGGGCGATCTCGTCCAGCGCGACCCAATCCTGCTGGACGCCGCCCAGCCGTCGGCTTTCCGACCACATGTAGAGATTGGTGGGCGGGTTCACGAAGGCGGTCAGCACCACCAGCGCCAGCGTCCCCAGGATCAGGACCGTGACCGAGCGCAATGCGATGAAGACGGCCCATCCCAGCGGCCCGCGCCGGGAGGTCCGGGCCGTCGCGCGCGCCTTGCGCGGGGCGGGTCTGGAGGGCCTTTTCGCCATGCGATCAGCTATAGGCGGCGGAGGTCCGGCAAGAAAGGCCCGGAATGCGCAAAAAAGCCCCGGGCGCCGGGCCCGGGGCCTTTCAAGCTGCATCCGGTTTGCGGTCCTATTCGGCCGGCATCGCCTTTTGCTCGATCGTCAGCGGCGCGGGCAGATGGACCAGCATCTCCTTCGGGCAGACCTGCAGGAAGTTGGCGCGCTCGACCTCCCAGTGCTGCAGGATGTCGGCCGCCTTCCGGCTGCCGGTTTCCTTCAGATGGCGTTCGATCAGGCCTTTCAGCTGATGCTCCCAGTGATCCACCGTGACCGGGCAGGTCACCAGCGTCTCCATGTTCATCAACTCGGACGCCTTGCCTTCGGGATCGTAGAGATAGGCCATCCCACCGGTCATGCCCGCGCCGAAATTCGCGCCGATGCTGCCAAGGATCACCGCGACGCCGCCGGTCATGTATTCGCAGCCGTTCGATCCGCAGCCCTCGACCACCACCTTGGCGCCCGAGTTTCGCACGGCAAAACGCTCGCCCGCCCGGCCCGAGGCAAAGAGGAACCCGTCCGTCGCGCCATAGAGGACCGTGTTGCCGATGATCGTGTTCTCGTCCGCCTTCAGGGGCGAGGCCATCGGCGGGCGCACCACGATCACGCCGCCGCTGAGGCCCTTGCCGACATAGTCGTTGGCATCGCCCGAGACCTCCAGTTTCAACCCGGGCGCGGCGAAGGCGCCCAGCGACTGACCGGCGCTGCCCTGGAGCTTGACCGTCAGGTGATCGGATTGCAGCGCGTTCCGCATCCCGAAGTTCTGGACGATGTGGCTGGAGGTGCGCGTGCCCACGGTGCGGTGCGTGTTCTGCACCGCGTAGGACAGCTGCATCTTCTCGCCATCCTTCAGGAAGCGCGCGGCGTCGCGCACGATCTCGGCGTCGAGCGTATCGGGCACCACATTGCGCGGCTTGTCGCGGTCATAGACGATGTTCTGCGATCCATCGACCGTGATCAGCAGGGGGTTGAGATCGAGGTCGTCCAGGTTTGCCGACCCACGGCTGACCTGCGTCAGCAGATCCGCCCGCCCGATCACCTCGGACAGCGACCGCGCCCCGATCGAGGCGAGGATCTCGCGCACTTCCTGCGCGTAGAAGGTGATCAGGTTCACCACCTTGTCCGCATTGCCGGTGAACTTGGCGCGCAGGGCCGGGTCCTGGGTGCAGACGCCCACCGGGCAGGTGTTCGACTGGCACTGGCGCACCATGATGCAACCCATCGCGATCAGGGCGGCGGTGCCGATCCCGTATTCCTCGGCCCCCATCATCGCGGCCATGACGATGTCGCGGCCCGTGCGCAGGCCCCCGTCCGTGCGCAGCGTCACGCGCGAGCGCAGGTTGTTCATCGCCAGGACCTGGTGCGCCTCGGTCAGGCCCATTTCCCAGGGCAGACCCGCATATTTGATGCTGGTCGCCGGGCTGGCCCCGGTGCCGCCGTTATGGCCCGAGATCAGGATCACGTCCGCCTTGGCCTTGGCCACCCCCGCCGCGATCGTGCCGACGCCCGAGGAGGCCACCAGTTTCACCGTCACCTTCGCGCGCGGGTTGATCTGCTTGAGGTCATAGATCAGCTGCGCCAGATCCTCGATCGAATAGATGTCGTGATGCGGCGGAGGGCTGATCAGGGTGACGCCCTTGGTCGAATGGCGCAGCCGGGCGATCAGCTCGGTGACCTTCATGCCGGGCAGCTGGCCGCCTTCACCGGGCTTGGCGCCCTGGGCGATCTTGATCTCGAGCTCCTCGCAATGGTTCAGGTATTCGGCTGTCACACCGAACCGACCCGAAGCCACCTGCTTGATCTTGGCGCTGGGATTGTCGCCGTTGGGCTCGGGGACGAAGTGCGCCGGATCCTCGCCGCCCTCGCCGCTGTCGGACTTGGCACCGATGCGGTTCATGGCGACGTTCAGCGTCTTGTGCGCCTCGGGCGACAGGGCGCCCAGCGACATGCCCGGCGTCACGAACCGCTTGCGGATCGCGGTGATGCTTTCCACCTCTTCCAGCGGGATCGCCTTGCCCAGCGGCTTGATGTCCAGAAGGTCGCGCAGATGGATCGGCGGGTTTGCCTTCATCTTGGCCGAATACTGTTTCCACAGCTCGTAGGACGCCTTGTTGCAGGCCATCTGCATCATGTGCATCGAGGTCGCTTCCCAGGCATGGGTCTCGCCCGACTTGCGCGCCTTGTAGAAGCCGCCGATGGGCAGCACGTCCAGACCCGACAGCCAGCCCTTGTGGTGGATCTCCTCGGCCTTGGTCTGGATGCCGGTCACGCCGATGCCGCTGATCCGGCTGGTCATGCCGGGGAAGAACTCGGCCACCATCGCGCGGCTGAGGCCCACCGCCTCGAAGTTCAACCCGCCGCGATAGGACGACACGACCGAAATCCCCATCTTGGCCATGATCTTCAGCAGGCCCTGGTCGATCGCTTCGCGATAGCGGCGCACGGCCTGCGTCAGGCTCATGTCCAGAAGGCCACGCTCGATCCGGTCCGCCAGGCTGTCTTCCGCCAGGTAGGCGTTCACAACCGTCGCGCCGCACCCGATCAGCACGGCGAAGTAATGCGGGTCGATGCATTCGGCGCTGCGCACGTTCAGCGAACAGAAGGTCCGCAGCCCCTTGCGGGTCAGATGACTGTGCACCGCGCTGGTGGCCAGGATCATCGGCATGGCCACCTTGTCGGGCCCCGAGTGCTGATCCGTCAGCACGATATGGCCCGCGCCCGACCGCACGGCGTCTTCCGCTTCCGAGCGGATGCGGCGCAGCGCGGCGTTCAGCGCACCGTCACCGGGTTCGAAGGTGCAGTCGATCTCGCAGAGCGGCGCATCGAAATGCGACACCAGTTCGTCCCATTGCGCGTTTGCGACGAAGGGGCTTTCCAGGACGATGATCTCGGTCTGGCTGCTGTCCTCGTCCAGCACGTTCTTCAGGTTGCCGAACCGCGTCTTCAGCGACATCACCCGGTATTCCCGAAGCGAGTCGATGGGCGGGTTGGTCACCTGGCTGAAGTTCTGCCGGAAATAATGCGACAGCGGGCGATACATCTTGGACAGGACGGCGGGCGGCGTGTCGTCGCCCATCGAGGCCAGCGCCTCCTTGCCGTCCTCGGCCATCGGCGCAAGGATCTGTTCCAGTTCCTCCACGGTGAAGCCGGCGGCGATCTGGCGCTTGCGCAGTTCGGCGCCGGTGAACAGCGGCTTTTCCGTCACCTTGGCCAGCGCCTCGTCCAGGTCGTTGATCTTGCCGACCCATTCGCCGAAGGGCTGCGACGCGGCCAGCCGGTCCTTGATCGCGCGGTCGTGGAACAGCTTGCCCGAGGCCATGTCGACGGCGATCATCTGGCCAGGCCCCAGCGCGCCCTTCTCGCGCACGACGCTTTCGTTGACCGGCACCATCCCGGCCTCGGATCCGGCGATCAGCAGACCGTCGCCGGTGATGACATAGCGCATCGGCCGCAACCCGTTCCGGTCGAGCCCGGCGCAGACCCAGCGCCCGTCGGTCATCGCCAGAGCCGCCGGGCCATCCCAGGGCTCCATCACCGCGTTGCAATAGGCATACATGTCGACCCAGGCCTTCGGCAGTTCCACCGCCTGCTTGGACCAGCTTTCGGGCACCAGCATCGTCTTGGCCATGGGCGCGCTGCGCCCGGCGCGGACCAGAACCTCGAACACCGCGTCGAGCGCCCCCGAATCCGACGCGCCCTGCGGGATGATCGGCTTGATGTCCTCGGCCATGTCGCCAAACGTGGACGAGGCCATGCGGATCTCGTGGCTCTTCATCCAGTTGACGTTGCCCTTCAGCGTGTTGATCTCGCCGTTATGGGCCAGCATCCGGAAGGGCTGCGCCAGCCACCATTGCGGGAAGGTGTTGGTGGAATAGCGCTGGTGATAGATCGCGAAGGCGCTCTCGAAGCGCGGGTCCTTGAGGTCGGGATAGAACTCGGCCACCTGTTCGGCCAGCATCATTCCCTTGTAGATGATCGACCGGCAGGACAGCGATGCGATGTAGAACCCGGCGATGCCCTCGGCGCCTACGGCCTTCTCGATCCGGCGGCGGATGACGTAGAGCTCGCGCTCGAACGTGTCCTCGTCCACGCCCTTGGAATTGGCGATCAGGATCTGTTCGATCTCGGGCCGGGTCGCGTTGGCCTTGTCGCCCAGCACCGAGACGTTCACCGGAACATGCCGCCAGCCATAGATGTAATGGCCCATGCGCAGCACTTCGGTTTCCACGATCGTCCGGCAGGTCTCCTGCGCGCCGAAATTGGTACGCGGCAGGAACACCTGTCCGACCGCGATCAGCTTGTCCTTGCGCGGCTTGTGGCCCGTGCGTTCGATCTGGTCGTAGAAGAAGGGAACCGGGATCTGCACATGGATGCCGGCGCCGTCGCCCGTCTTGCCGTCGGCGTCGACCGCGCCCCGGTGCCAGACGGCCTTCAGCGCGTTGATCCCGTGTTCCACGACCTGGCGGCTTTTCTTGCCGTCGACCGACACGACCAGGCCCACGCCGCAGGACGAATGCTCTTCTTCCTCGGAATAGAGACCGTTCTCGGCCATCCACTTGCGCTTGGCTTCCTCGGCGGCGGCCCAGTTGGCGTCATATGTGGTCATGTCGGAACCCTTCTTCATGCGGCGGACCGCGCTGCGATATCTGCCTCGGCGCGCCGGATCATCCCCTCGGTCGGGGTCACGATCTGACGGGCTTCGACGCTTGTCTTCAGGATGCGCCGCACCAGGCGCGCACGATCTTCGAAGGCTGTGCGGACGACCTGGTCCAGCACGCCGCGACCCTTCATGCGCTGGGGCGTGTTGTGCACCGTCCTCGGCAGCACGAAGAACCGGATGTTGTCGCCCAGCGGAAAGCGGTCGCGCTGGGGCGCCTCGCGGACATGCTGGCCGAAGAAGGTGTAATAGCGGGTCTGGTCGCGCAGATAGTCGCGCACGCCGCGCATCCGGTGGGTCGCGATGCGGTTCCGCCAATTGGTCCAGCGGGTCTCGTCCGGGACGATCTCGGGATGGACCGAGACCTGGGGCGACAGGCACACAGCGACCTCGACCCGGGTGAAGGCCCCGATGACCGCGGCCGAAAAGCCTCCCATCGAATGGCCCAGAGTGACCACTTCGGTCGCGCCGGTGTCGCGCACGGTCTTTTCGATCTCGCCCACGATCCGCGCGACCAGACCGTCCCCGTTCAGCCAGGTGCGGTTCGGATCGGCGATGAACAGCGCATGGTCGCGCCCGCCCCCCGTGGCCGCCCGGGCGAATTCATAGCCCTGCGGACCTGTCTCGTCCCGCCCGATCCCGGAAAAGCAGACAACCAGCCGGTCGCCGGCCCCGCGGTGGAACCAGGTGCACAGGCTGTCGTCCTGGAGGACGGGCCGGATGTCGTATCGGGCCTGGGCGGTCATGACGGGCTAGACGGAACGGGACATGGTCATTCCGCCGCGATCGCGGTGCTGACGCCCAGGTCGGCCAGGACGGCCTCGGCGCAGTCGCGCCCGTCCCGGATCGCCCAGACCACCAGCGAGGCGCCGCGAACGATGTCGCCCACTGCATAGACGCCCGGCATGGCGGTGCGGCCGGTGGTGAACTCGGCCTTCACCGTGCCCCAGCGCGTCACCTTCAGATCGGGCTGGCCGAACAGGGTCGGCAGGTCCTCGGGCTCGAAGCCCAGCGCCTTGATGACGAGGTCCGCCGCTTCCACGTAGTCCGCGCCCTCGATCACCTCGGGGGCCTGGCGGCCGGTGGCGTCGGGCGCGCCCAGACGCATCTTCTGCACCTCGACCCCGGTCACCGCGCCGCCCGCGACGGCAAAGCCCTTGGGCGCGGACAGCCATTCGAAGACCACGCCTTCCTCTTCGGCGTTCTGAACCTCGCGCTGCGAGCCCGGCATGTTCGCCCGGTCCCGGCGATAGAGACACTTGACCGATGTCGCGCCCTGGCGGATCGCCGTGCGCACGCAGTCCATCGCGGTGTCGCCGCCGCCGATCACCACCACGCGGCGGCCCGCCGCGTTCAGGGTGCCGTCGTCGAAATCCGCGACCGCGTCGCCGAAGCTCTTGCGGTTCGAGGCGGTCAGATAGTCGATCGCCTTGACCACGCCGGCCGCATCCGCGCCGGGCAGGTCCAGGTCGCGGCTCCTGTAGACGCCGGTCGCTATGATCACGGCGTCATGCTCGGCCTGGATCGCGGTGAAGATGTCGGCGTCCACGTCGCAGTTCATCTCGAACGTCACGCCGCCCTGTTCCAGCTGGTCGATCCGGCGCATGACCACGTCCTTCTCCAGCTTGAAGCCGGGAATGCCGTAGGTCAGCAACCCGCCCGCGCGGTCATAGCGGTCATAGATCGTCACCTGCAGCCCGGCGCGGCGCAGCATCTCGGCCGCGGCCAGGCCACCCGGCCCGGCGCCGATGATGCCCACACTTTCGGTCCGTTCGCGCATGGGCCTCACCGGCTGCACCCAGCCTTCTTCCCAGGCGGTGTCGGTGATGTATTTCTCGACCGATCCGATCGTGACCGTTCCATGGCCCGATTGCTCGATCACGCAATTGCCTTCGCACAGCCGGTCCTGGGGGCAGATGCGCCCGCAGATCTCGGGGAAGGTGTTCGTGGCCTGGCTGAGTTCGTAGGCTTCGCGCAGGCGCCCCTCGGCGGTCAGCTTCAGCCAGTCGGGGATGTTGTTGTGCAGCGGGCAATGCGTCTGGCAATAGGGCACGCCGCACTGGCTGCAACGGCTGGCCTGCTCCTTCGCCTTCTGATCGGCATATTCTGCATAGATCTCGCGGAAGTCCGTACGACGCTCTTCGGCGTCCCGCTTCTGCGGCATGTCGCGCGGCAGGGTCACGAATTTCAACATCGGTTGGTTCGCCACGGCCAGTCTCCCGTCAAGTCGCCGAAGATCGCGCGCAACCCGCGCCGCAACTCATTACGGGAAGTTGGAATGCAATAAAAGTCACACTTACTGACCTATTAACTGATTTTCTGCATGGCGCCGCCGGTTCTGCCGTCGAAGCCACGCATTTTTAGGTAACAAAGCGGACCCAATTACGGGCTTTTCATTCAATGCCCGCCACTTATACCCATGCGCATCCTGCCCTGAGAGACCGATTCGCGCCCGATGCCCCTGTTCCAGTTGATCCTTCTGGCAGTGATCCAGGGCCTGACCGAGTTTCTTCCGGTTTCGTCCTCGGGGCACCTGATCCTCCTGCCGGGGCTGACCGGCATGCAGGACCAGGGACTGGCGATCGACGTGGCGGTGCATGTGGGCACCTTGCTCGCGGTCATCCTGTTCTTCTGGGCGGACGTGAGACTGGCCCTGGCAGGCACCCTGCGCCTGGCCCGGGGCAAGGTGGACACGCCCGGCGCCTTTCTGGCGCTGTGCCTGGCGATCGCCACCGTTCCGGTCGTGATCTGCGGCCTGATCCTGCACCTGACCGGCTGGGACGAGGCGCTTCGGTCGATCGCGGTGATCGGCTGGGCGATGATCGTGTTCGGCGTCTTTCTCTACTGGGCGGACCAGAAAGGCCCCCAGGTCCGCAAGGCCGAGGGCTGGACGATGCGCCACGCCCTGATCATGGGCCTCTGGCAGGCGGTGGCGCTGATCCCGGGCACCTCGCGCTCGGGCATCACGATCACGGCGGCGCGGCAGCTGGGCTATGCCCGCCATGACGCCGCCAAACTGGCCATGCTGATGTCGATACCGACGATCCTGGCTTCGGGCGTCCTGCTGGGCGCGGATGTCGCCTCGCAGGCCAATTGGGCCCTGGCGCGCGACGCGGGCATTGCCGCCGTCTTCGCCTTCGCCGCCGCGTTGCTGGCGCTCGGCGTGATGATGCGGCTTCTGCGCAGCGTCAGCTTCACGCCTTACGTGATCTACCGGATCGCGCTGGGGGTGGTCCTGTTGTGGATCGCCTATGCCTAGACCCGCAGGTTGCGCGCGCTTTCCTTGATTTCCTCGTATTGCCCCGAGGGCCGGAACCGCCAGAGATAGTCCGGCAGAACGGCCTCCAGCGCGACCGGCTTGATACCCAGATCCGCAAGACCCTTCGCCCCCTCCGACACCACGTTGTCGCGCGCGAGGTTCTTCACCTGGTCGCGGGTGATCTGCGCCGGGATCAGGCCGAAGGACACGAAGTTCACCATGTCGAAGCCCAGCGCCATCACGCGCGCCACCGGGAAGGGAATGTTGACGATCAGCTTGCGGCGGCGGATCACCTGCAGCATCTGCACCATCAGCTCGCGGAAGGTGTTCACGTCCGGCCCACCCAGCTCGTAGACGCCGCCCGGCGCCTCGCCCAGCACGCCCTTGACGGCGGCCTGCGCCACGTCGTCGACATAGACCGGCTGGAACCGGGTTCCGGCACCCACCACGGGCAGCACGGGCCCCATCCGCGACATCGAGGCGAAGCGGTTGAAGAACTGGTCCTCGGGTCCGAACACGATCGACGGACGCAGGATCACGGCGCCCGGCATGTGTTGCAGGACACCCGCCTCGCCGGCGGCCTTGGTGCGCGCATAGGCGCTGTCCGAATTGGCGTCCGCCCCGATCGCGCTGAGATGCACCATCCGCGCCACGCCCTGCTCGGCCGCGATCCGGGCGATGCGGGTCGCGCCTTCGGCCTGGACCGCGTCGAAGGTGTTGCGCCCGTCCTCGGCCAGGACGCCCACGCAGTTCACCACCGCATCCGCACCCGTCATCACCGCCGCGACCGAAGCGTCGTCACGGATGTTGCAGAACACCGGCTCGACCTGTCCCACGGTGCCGTAGGGCTTGACGAACAAGGCCTCGTTCGGGCGGCGGACGGCGACACGCACCCGCCAGCCGGCCTTGGCCATCCGGCGCGCGATGTAACGGCCGACAAACCCCGAACCGCCGTAGATGGTGACCAGTTTCGACATGGACATGCGCCTCCGCGATGGGTGTCGGACGCTGATCTAGCGTCTGAGGACCCCTGCAACAAGGCGCAAAAACGCCGCGCACGGCGGGGGCCGCTCGAACGGGGGAAAATCATCCGGGCGGGCTCAAGAATCCGTTTGACACTCCCTGCGGCCCCCCTTAAACGCACGCCTCACGACACCTGCCCAGGTGGCGGAATTGGTAGACGCGCTGGTTTCAGGTACCAGTGACTTAACGGTCGTGGAGGTTCGAGTCCTCTCCTGGGCACCACTTACCCCCAAATGACTGAATAAAGTCGGGATTTTGCCGGGGTAACTGGTATGTCGATCCCCCTCTCGTGTGCGCCTTTCGGCTGACGGCAAGCGGCCCATCCTGCCTTCCGCGCCGCGCGCCCTCCGCGCGCGCCGTTCCGCCGTCTTGGGGCCTGTGCTGTGGCCACCATGAAACCTGCACCAGTCCCGCCCGGGTTCAGACCTGGACGCGCCAGCGACAACTTTCAGGAGCGCCAACGCCCTCCAGGAGGCGGTTCAGGGTCTCGAAACCGATCCGGTCTTGTGCGGGTCGCAAGGCAAGCTTGACGAACGGCCTGGGGAATGAGCCCGGGGCAAGGATGCCATGCCGATCCATTTCCCGAGAGTGCTACGAAGTTTGTCAACAGAATGCTCACTTTGCGACCTCTGTCCACGAAACATGAACAGTTGGGATACGACCCATCGGATTCCGGCGAAACTCGGATGAAGTCGACATATTTCAGGCACGTTTTCCCTTGCGTTCGACCCATGCGCGCTGTCTAAGTTCCGGACAACCTGTGGTGTATCGAGTGTGGTTACATGCAACTAATTGAATTCGGAACGAACCTCGGGGCCGCTCTGGAAGCGCGCCTCGATGCCATCTGCACGAAACTGACGAGAGGGGCCTTGACCTCCGCCTTCTGCGTCGGGGCCCTTTTTGCCTCGGCGGGGCAGGGCGCGGCGGGCACGGTCACCTACCAGTATTTCCTGACCGACACCTTGACCGTTCAATCGACCAGCGGGACGGTCAGCGAGTCCAAGACCGTGTCGATTGCCCTCGATGCTTTCGACGGGACGCTGGGAAATCTCGATCAGGTCAGCGTAACGATCTCCTCCGCGATGCAGAATGCATGGAGAATAAGTGGCGCGCCCATTGGCAGGCTTCGTCCAAGCGGCGCGGTGTCCGGTGAAATCGCCACGTCGCTGAACGGCACCGTTCTGGGTTCGGTCAGTGTGACAAACGGCGCCTTCTGTACGAGCGTATGCCCGAACTCGGGGACCCTTTCCAGGTGGACCGTGACCACCACGGACTTTTCCGGATCGGACTGGCTGGCCTTGATCGCCGGCGGAAACTCCCTGACCATCAGCATGGAAACAACCGCCACGCTTACAAGAGGCGACTCGGTCCAGAACGTTTTGTCGCCAGTTATTCCCCTGACAACTAGAGACATACCCTGGACAGCCGAACTGACCTACACGTTCTCGCAACCGGTTCCGGTGTCCAACACGCCCGGCGGCACGGCCGTCGTGCCCTTGCCCGCCGCTGGCCTTCTGCTTCTGTCCGCACTTGGCGGGCTTGGCCTGATGCGGCGACGCGGACAGCGTTCCGTCTGACGCCTGTCAAACACCAAAGCCGATGCGCCCCGCCCCGGTGGGGCGTTTTCGTTTCCGGGATCCGCCCCGAAGCGGGCGCACATGCTGATCCGACGCTGGCCATGGCCACGCACGCCCACCAGTCGTTTCGGAACCGGTTTTTATGCCGTGGGGGATGTTTGGCCGCAGTCCTGGATTGATCTGAGGGTTGCGACCGGACCGAAGGACTATGGCCTCTCGATGCGTCAGCAACCCTTGTAGTTCTTGGCGATGCACTCACGGGCCAGCTGCTGCCCCTTGGAAATTTCCTCGGGTGTCATGGCCAATGCGACAAGGTCTCTGTTGATTTCGGATTTTTCGAATCCAAGCGACGTGGCGATATCGAACCACATGTAGGCCAAAGTGAAGTCCTGAGGGACACCCCGGCCTTTCGAGTATGCAACGCCAAGATTGAATTGCGCGCTTGCTTCGCCTCGTTCCGCCAAGGGCAGCCATTCCCGAATTGCGGTTGCGTAGTCGCCACTCCTATAGGCCTCGTTGCCTCGACTGAGGTCCTGCGCCAACGCGGCCTCGCCTGAAGCCGCAAACATCAACATCAGCGCAGCCAATCGAAAAGAGGCCATTCTGGACGCATCCCCCGGATCACTCTCGCGAGCAATTAAGTGCTTACGGGCGGACCGACAATGGCTCTGCGCTCAATTCGCGACCTTGACCCGTGCCTAGTCTTTGCTGGAGGCCGATGTTCCAAAACCTTGGGACTGGCGCCCGCCCCTCCCACGTGGGAGGTGCCACGGCCCGGTCCGGCGCGCAATCCTCTGCCGGTGCCGCCCCGTTCGCGACCAAGGGCGCGACGGGATCGGCAGGTCACCCACAGACGCAAAGGAGTGCCCGCCATGTTCCCGAGTTTCCGAAGACCGATCCTCACACTCGCGGCCGTCCTGTCCATCAGCGGCGGTCTTGCCCTGGCCGACGATGTGCCGGAGGCCAAGCGCACCAGGGCCGAACTCTACCTGACCGCGATCGAGGCCGCACAGCTTCTGGAAAACCCCGACGCCGTCCTGGTGGACGTGCGCAGCCGCGCCGAGGTCGCCTTTCTGGGCCTGCCGCGTCGCACCGACGTTCACATGCCCTACATGATCATGCCGATGATGGGCGAGTTCGATGCCAGAAGGGGCGGCTATGGGCTGGAAATCAACCCGGACTTCCCGCAGGCGTTCCGCGACTACGCCGAGGCCAGGGGCATCACCGCCGAGACACCGATCGTCCTGATTTGCCGGTCCGGCACGCGCAGCGCGCGCGCGGCGGATATTCTGTTCGAAATGGGCTACAGGAACGTCTATTCCATCGTCGACGGCTTCGAGGGCGACAAGGCCAAGGACGGGCCGGACAAGGGCAAGCGGAGCCTCAATGGCTGGAAGAACGCGGGGCTCGACTGGAGCTACGAGATCGAGGAAAGCCAGGCCTATCCCCCCGACCGCATGTGAGCCTGCCGCGCGATCCGGCCCATCGGGGCGTCCATCCGCCGGATCGCGTCGCAACCGGCAAGGCGGTCAATGGCGCATCGCTATGGCCCTGATCAGGCCCACCAGCGCGGGCAGGCTGTTGACGCCCGCCTTGGCCTGAAGGTTCTTGAGATGCCAGCGCGCCGTCCCGACCGAAATCGCGGTCTCGGCGGCGAATTCCGAAGGGGTCTCGCCGCGCGCAAGGGCCAGGGCAAGACGCAGTTCGGTGGGGGTCAGCCGCCAGATCCGCTCGAAGACACGCGGCGTATCCTCCCCCGGCTCGGACGGATCGGTCACCAGAACCAGGCATCGCGGCGCGCTGTCCGCGATGAAGTCGTGGCCGCGCAAGGGGACGACCGCCGCCAGCAGCGGTGGCCGGGCAGCATCCGGTTTCGGCAGGACGATCTCGGTGCGGCCCACCGCAACCGCCAGCGCCTCGATCCTGCAGGCGTTCCTGATGGCAAGCGTCAGGGCCTTTCCGGCATCACGGTCCAAAACCGCCAGCACCGAGTTCACAAGGCGCAGGCCCTGCCCCCTGCGCAACAGGTCCTCGGCCGGCGCATTCATCTGGCGGACGGATCCGGCTGCATCCAGAAGAAACGCCGCCACGCGCAGGGTGTCGATCAGCCGGATGTTGACGCTTTCTTGCGCCCCCGCATGCCTGACGACCTCGGACAGACCGATCGCCCGCCGCACATGTGGAAACAGGCGATTGATCCCCCGGACATCCTGGGGCCTGAACCTGTCACGCCGGGCGCTTCTCAACACGCCCAGATGAAATCCGCAGGTCGGCGTTTCCTCGACGAAACCGCCCAGGGCATGCCGGAACCCCTGAGGCCGCACCCATTCGTTGAAATAGGCCGAGCGTTCGAAATCCGCCGGTTCCATATCATTCGAGAAGGCGCGCAAGCGCGGCAACCGGCGCAACTGGATCAGCCAGGGGTTCTGGCCCAGGAAATCGGCGTCGTAAGTCAACCGAAGGGTCGGATCGAATCCTGTCGATCCCAGGGCGTCGGCGCTGCCACGCGCGTAATCCTCGATCACGAAGTCGCCCGCATCTGCATCCAGCGCCGCTGTCAGACGATCGACGAACCGCTGCCATTCCGACGGACGATGGATGGCACCGTAGCAGATATCGATCAGATCGAGGCAGGCCCTGTCATCCATGTGCCACGTCTCGGCGCGGAAGAAAGACGCAATGCCTTCCAAGAAGACACTCCGGACAGGATGCTGTCCGCGGCTCCCGCCCGTCAACAGGAATGTTTCCGTGCAGGCTGTCCTGCCACGCGCGAACGGGCCGCGCCCAGATCGAAACCCCGGCCTGCGCTGCCGGTGGCTCCGGCGGCCGGGCCCCGGTCAGAACCAGTCCGGCTGCATCTCGAACGCGCTCGGGTCGTTGCGGGCCAGCACCTCGCACCAGCCGTCCACCCGCACCAGTTCGCGCGCGTAGAAATAGCGTGCGGCCTGGTGCTTGCCGCGCAGGAAGTCGCTGTCGCCGTCGCGGGCGGCCACGCGCCGTGCCGCCTGGGTCAGGCGCAGCCACATCCAGCCCATCACCACATGGCCTACCGCGTCCAGATAGAGCGTCGCATTGGCCAGGCCCCGGTCGGGATCCGACTTGACCTCGCCCGCCAGCGAACGCGTCACCGCCTCGATCCGCTCGAGCGCCGCCGCCAGGGGCGCCGCGAATTCCGATCCGTGGGCCTCTGCGATGTCGGCTCGGATCGCTTGCCCCAGCGCCTTGAAGGCCGCGCCCCCGTCCATCAGAACCTTGCGGCCCAGGATATCGAGGCCCTGGATGCCATGGGTGCCTTCGTGGATCGGGTTCAGCCGGTTGTCGCGGTAGAGCCGTTCCACCGGGTAATCCCGCGTATAGCCAGCGCCGCCCAGGACCTGGATCGCGTGCTTGTTCGCTTCCAGGCAGAATTCGGACGGCCAGGACTTGGCCACCGGCGTCAGCATCCCCAGAAGCAGCCCGGCAGCCGCGTCGCCGCGCGCCTCCTGATCGACCAGCCGCGCGCAGTAAAGCGACAACGCCAGCGATGCCTCGACCGCGGCCTTCTGCGCCAGCAGAAGCCGCCGCACATCCGCATGGGCGATGATCGGCACCTGCGGGGCTGTCGGATCCTTGGCGCCCACCGGGCGGCCCTGCGGGCGTTCGCGCGCATAGGCAAGCGAGGCCTGGTAGCCCGCCTGCCCCAGGGCGGTCGCACCCATGCCGACGCCGATGCGCGCCTCGTTCATCATCTGGAACATGTAGGCCAGGCCCTTGTTGGGCTCGCCCAGCAATTCACCGATGCAATCGCCCGCCTCGCCGAAGTTCAGCGCGCAATTCGTCGTGCCGCGATAGCCCATCTTGTGGTTCAGACCGGCAAGCGTGACGTCGTTGGGCGTGCCATCCGCGCGCCGTTTCGGCACGATGAACAACGATATTCCCTTCACGCCCGCAGGCGCGCCGGGGATCCGGGCCAGAACCATGTGGACGATGTTGTCCGTGATCTCGTGCTCGCCGCCGGAAATCCACATCTTGCGGCCGGTGATCCGCCAGGTCCCGTCGGGCTTCGGCTCGGCCCGGGTGGTGATGTCCGAGAGCGACGATCCCGCCTGCGGCTCGCTCAGGCACATCGTGCCGAAGAACCGGCCCTCGACCATCGGGGCCAGCCATTGCGCCTTCTGCGCGTCCGAGCCGAAGGACTGGATCAGCCGCCCCGCCCCCACAGTCAAGAGCCCATACCCGGCAAGCGAGATGTTCGCCGCCGAAAAGACGAAGGCCGCCGCCTGGTGGACGATCTCGGGCAGGCCCATGCCCCCGTGTTCGGGCAAGAACCCTGATCCGATGAAGCCCGCCTCGGCATGGGCGCGCACGGCGGCGATGGCCGCGTCCGGCAGGAGGGCGCGGCCGCCTTCGAAGCGCGGCTCCTCCTCATCCAGCAGGCGTCCCAGCGGCAGGAAATGATCCGAAGCGATCTGCTCGGCGGTGTCGAGGATACCCGTCACGGCGGCGCGGTCGAGGTCGGTGCCCTCGATCAGGCGGTCGAGGTCCGCCACCTCGAACAGCTGGAACATCAGGTCGTCGCGGTCATGGGCGCGCATCGGTCTTCCTCCCCGGGATCTGGCACTCAGCATATGCATCTTCGCGGGGCCCTGCCCACTCTGACCCTGCGGCAGTTGTTTTCGCGCCCGAAAGCCCGTATCTGGGCCTGAAACGGCGAAGGAGCCCCGGCGCGTGGCCAACCACCTGTATCAGAACGACCTGCCCGACGGGCTGGACCTGGGGCCCGTCGTGGCCATCGACTGCGAAACCATGGGCCTGAACCCGCATCGCGACCGGCTCTGCCTGATCCAGATGTCGGGCGGCGACGGCCATGCCCATATCGTGCAGGTGGCCCGCGGCCAGACAGAGGCGCCGAACCTGGTGCGGATGCTGGAAGACCCGAACGTGCTGAAGCTGTTCCACTTCGGGCGCTTCGACATCGCGGTGCTGAACCATGCCTTCGGCGCGGTGACGGCCCCCGTCTATTGCACCAAGATCGCCGCGAGGCTGGTGCGCACCTTCACCGACCGGCACGGGCTGAAGATCCTGTTGCAGGACCTTCTGGGCGTCGACATCTCGAAGCAGCAGCAGCAGAGCGACTGGGGCGCCGAGGTGCTGACGCCCGCGCAACTGGAATACGCGGCTTCGGACGTGCTCTACCTGCACCGCCTGCGCGACGAGATGGACCGCCTTCTGGCGCGCGAGGGCCGGACGGAACTGGCCCGGGCCTGTTTCGACTTCCTGCCGACACGGGCGCTTCTGGATCTGCAGGGCTGGCCCGAAACCGACATCTTCGCGCATTCATGAGCGCGTCCTTCCTCGATACCGCGCGACGGGTCGTCCGGATCGAAGCGGATGCGCTGGCCCTGCTGGCCGACAGCCTGAACGGCGATTTCGACCGCGCCGTGCGCCTGATCCTGGACGCGCCGGGCCGCGTGATCGTCAGCGGCATGGGCAAGTCCGGCCATATCGCGCGCAAGATCGCGGCCACCTTCGCCAGCACCGGCACCCCCGCCCATTTCGTCCATCCCGCCGAGGCCAGCCACGGCGACCTGGGCATGATGGCGCAGGGCGATGTGGTCCTCGTGCTGTCCAACTCGGGCGAAACACCGGAACTGGCCGACCTGATCGCCTATACCCGCCGCTTCGCGATCCCGATGATCGGCGTCGCCTCGCGCCCGGACTCGACCCTGCTGAAACAGGCGGATGTGGCGCTGGTCCTGCCGCGCGCGGAAGAAGCCTGCGGCACCGGCATCGTGCCGACATCCTCGACCACGATGACGCTGGCCCTGGGCGACGCGCTGGCGGTGGCGCTGATGGAGCACCGCCGCTTCACGCCCGAACACTTCCGCGCCTTCCATCCCGGCGGCAAGCTGGGCGCGCGCCTGTCCAGGGTGCGCGACCTGATGCATGGCGGCGACAGCCTGCCCATGGTGGACGAGACCGACGCCATGGGCGACGCGCTGATCGAGATCAGCAAGAAGGGCTTCGGCGTCGTGGGCGTGCGCGGCGCCGATGGCGCCTTGGCGGGCATCATCACCGACGGCGACCTGCGGCGGCACATGGAGGGGCTTCTGTCCCGCAAGGCGGGCGAGGTGATGACGCGCAACCCGACCACGATCGCGCCGGACGCGCTGGCCGAAACCGCCGTCGCGCTGATGAACCAGCGCAAGATCACCTGCCTTTTCGTCGTCGATCCCCAGGGCCCGGCGGTGGCGCAGGGCCTGTTGCATATCCACGACTGCCTGCGCGTCGGCCTGGGCTGAAGGTCAGCGACATGGACAGGTACTCGCGGCTGGTGGCGTTCCTGAAAGTGGTCCTGCCGCTGGCCGCGCTGGCGCTTCTGTCATCGCTCTTTCTTCTGTCCCGCAGCGTCGATCCCACCGACACGCTGCCCTATGGCGACGGCCAGTTGCCGGACCGCCTGCGCGGTGGCCAGGTCATGACCGAGCCCTTCTTCTCGGGCCAGACCGACCAGGGCGAGGAGATCCTCTTCACTGCCGACGCCGTGCGTCCGGGCGAGGGTGGCGAGGGCGCCTCGGCCACCGCCATGCGCGGACAGATCGCGCTGCAAGGCGGCAACGTGGTGGCGATGATGTCGGACAGCGGCCAGTTCCTGCCCGAAAGCGATCTGGCCACCCTGAGCGGAGATGTCGAGTTCAACACCAGTTCCGGCTACCAGTTGCGCAGCGAGGAACTCCGCTCCTCGCTGTCGGGACTGGCCGTCGAAAGCCCGGGCGCAGTCCGGGGAAGCGCGCCGATCGGCAACCTTCAGGCCGGGCGGATGGAGTTGCGACGCGACCCCGGAACCGGACAGGCCCAATTGCTTTTCACAAATGGCGTGAAACTGGTATACGACCCGAAAACCGTTGAAAGATAGACCATGGTTCCGCTGCGCCCCGCTGTCTTGTTCGCCGCCCTGCTCGTCGCCCTTGCCGGCCTTGCCGCGCCGGGCCTCGCCCAGCAGGTGGCCTTCGGTGGCCTGAAGGCCGACCCCAGCCTGCCGGTCGAGGTCACGTCGGACATGCTGGAGGTGAACCAGGAGACCGGCGAGGCCCTCTTCACCGGGAACGTGGTGATCGGCCAGGGCGAGATGCGGCTCTCTGCGCCCCGGGTCCTTGTCATCTACAAGCAGGGCCAGCGCGGGATCGAGCGGCTGGAAGCGACCGGCGGCGTCGTCCTGGTCAGCGGCCCCGACGCCGCCCAGGCCGAACGCGCGGAATACACGATCGACAGCGGCGTCGTGGTCATGACGGGCGACGTTCTTCTGACCCAGGGTGCCAGCGCCCTGACATCGGAACGCATGGTCGTCAACCTGACCACCGGCACCGCGCAGATGGCGGGGCGGGTCAAGACGATCCTGCAGACAGGCGACGAGTGAACGCGCAGCCCACATTGACCCTGGAACCCGGCTCGGCCGGGTTGCGCATCGACAAGGTGCGCAAGTCCTACCGCAAGCGGCTGGTGATCCGGGACGTGTCGATGGAACTGGCGCGCGGCGAGGTGGTGGCCCTTCTGGGCCCCAACGGATCGGGCAAGACGACCACGTTCTACACGATCGCGGGACTGGTCTTTCCCGACGCGGGCCGGATCACGGTGGACGGTCACAACGTGACGACCCTGCCCATGTATCGCCGCGCCCGGCTGGGAATCGGATACCTGCCGCAGGAGGTCTCGATCTTCCGGGGCCTCAGCGTCGAGGACAACATCCTCGCCATCCTCGACATCGCGGTGCGAGACGCCCACAAGCGGCGCGAACGGCTCGAGGAATTGCTGTCGGAATTCTCGATCGAGCACCTGCGCCGCGCCCCCGCGCTGGCCTTGTCGGGCGGGGAACGCCGCCGCGTCGAGATCGCCCGCTGCCTGGCGGCGGATCCGAAATACCTGCTGCTGGACGAACCCTTCGCGGGCGTCGATCCGATCAGCGTGGGCGACATCCGGCACCTGGTGGCCGATCTCAGGACGCGCGGCATCGGCGTGCTGATCACCGACCACAACGTGCGCGAAACGCTGGAAATCGTGGACCGGGCCTACATCCTGCATGACGGGCAGGTCCTGATGTCCGGAACCCCCGCCGACGTCGTCGAGAACGAGAACGTGCGCCGGGTCTATCTGGGCGACAACTTCCGCATCTACTGAGGCCTTCGGCCCGCGCTTTGACGCAGGCGGGCTTTCACGAAGCGCCACCGCTTTTGATTGACAGCCCGCCCCGTTCATGGGCGGAATATCCTCATGGTTCCATCGCATCGCCTTGTGCTTGTTCCTGGCCGCCTTCCACCGAAGGGAGTGTGGCCGCACCATCCCGCAGGGCCCCGCAGGACCCGAAAACACATCCCCTGAAACCGAAAAGATGGCCGGACCCAACCGGCTGGCAGGTCGTGATCGAAGAAGATGAAGGAGACCAAATGCGCTACCAAATCAGCGGAAAGCAGATCGACATCGGCGATGCGCTGCAGACCCATGTCCAGACCGAACTGGGCGCGGCCGTCAGGAAATACGCCGAACGCCCGACCGACGCCCTGGTCGTCTTCTCGAAGTCGGCGCACGAATATGTCTGCGAGGCCACGGTGCACCTGTCCACCGGTCTGACCGCGCAGGCCAAGGCCCATGCCACCGAGATCTATGCCGCTTTCGACAATTGCTGCGACAAGATGGAAAAGCAGCTGCGCCGCTACAAGCGTCGCCTGAAGGACCATCACCGCGAACGCGCGGAACCGGTTGAACTGATCGGGGCTTCCTCCTATATCCTCGCCTCTGAAGACGAGGACGACAGCGCCGAGACCGCATCGCTGCAACCGATGATCGTGGCCGAGATGCAGACGCAGATCCCTTCGCTGTCCGTCGGCGAAGCCGTCATGCAGATGGAACTGGCAGGCGCGCCGGTGCTGATCTTCCGGAACGAACGCAAGAAGGGCCTGAACGTCGTGTATCGCCGGGAAGACGGCAATATCGGCTGGATTGACCCGGCGACAAACTGATAGGACGCCCTGACGGGCGCGTGCTGGAGCGGGACACGATGGACATATCCACTATCCTGAAGCCTCAGGCGGTCAAGGTCGTGTCGACCGCCTCCAGCAAGAAGCGCCTGTTCCAGGAGATCGGCGACCTGGTCTTCCTGGCCTATGGCCTGAAGCCCGAGCCTACCGTCGATGCCCTGCTCGAGCGCGAAAGCCTGGGGCCTACCGGCGTGGGGCACGGCGTTGCCCTGCCCCATGCCCGGATCGAGGATCTCGAGGAAGTGCGCGGCGCCTTCATCCTGCTGGAAAAGCCGATCGATTTCGGATCGGTCGACCGCCAGCCGGTCGACATCGCCTTCGCTCTCTTCGCTCCGGTGGATGCCGGTGTGGAACATCTCAAGGCGCTGGCGCTGGTGTCGCGCACCCTGCGCGATCCCGCGCTCTGCACCAAGCTGCGCGCGAATCATGACCCGGCGACGCTCTACACGATCCTGACCGCCGGTCAGTCGATGCAGGCCGCCTGACGCCTCAGGCTGGACCCGGCCGCCACGCCCCGAATCCGAACATCAGGTAATCGCGCTGGTAGATGTCGCGCACCAGCGCGTCCAGGTCCTCGTCATGGATCGCCGCCAGGGAGACCGGGCCGTCATCGCGCGGCGCGGGCACCGGAACCGGCCGGCAACCCAAGGCCACGGCCAGCCGGGGCAGCGCGTCGGCCATCTCGTCGGGGCGGATCACCAGGTCGGGCAAGGCGACATCGGCAAATCCCTGCAGGACCTGTCCCTGGCTTGTCCACCAGGCATCGACGCGCATCGCGGTCTGGCCCGCCAGGTTCGCCTGCAGGAACCGCAGAAACCCCCCGAAGGCGGCGCGGTGCTGCTCGGGGCCATAGCCGGGATCGGGCAGGGCCTCGGGCAGGTCCAGACCGAAGGTCTTGACCAGCGTGCGGCGGATGCGGCCATAGGTGCCGGGGCCGGTCGCCAGGATCTTCTCGCAGAAGGCGCGGTGCGCCCGTTCCAGCGGGTGGGCCAGCACGGCAAAGCGCCGATGTCCGGGCCGGTCGCGCATCCATTGCCGCAGGGTCTTCTGGGTCATGTCGCGCGCCAGATCGGCGGGCGTCACGCCATCGAGCGCGGCGAGCCAGGCCTCGACCGTCCGCTCGGGCCCGCCCTTGATCGGCAGGAACATCAGGGGCGCCCGCGCCGCTGCCACATAGGACGGCACCGACGCGCCACGGCGCGGTTCGAAATTCGGCGTCCGGGTCAGGTTGAACCGGTCCAGCCGCGCCAGGCCGCGCGCCATCTCCTCGGGGTTGGCGACCCTGGTCTCGATCGGTTCGGGGTTCTGGCGCTTCAGCGTGGTGCTGAGGCCCTGAAGCCGCGCCCCGACACCCAGCCAGGCGGCCAGGCCGTTCATCACCCCGAGCGATTGCAGGTCTTCGTAGGCCACATGGAAAGCGGTCTGGCCGCTGTGCTGCAGCCGCGTCTGAATCCGCAACTGGAAGGCCTGCAACGCCTCGACATGGGCCTCGAACTCGGCCGCGTCGAATTCGGCCTGCGCCTCCTTACGCTTCTGGATGTTGGTCAGCTTCCACTGGCCCGTCGCCTGCGCGATCTTCCAGGACACGTAACTGTCGAGGGGATTGCGCGTCAGCACGATCTTGGCGCAGCGCG
>SBFT01000113.1 GCA_006227805.1 Paracoccaceae bacterium | reverse complement strand
GGACGCGCCTTGTCGCCACGCTGGATGGCGCGATGGGGATCGAGGAGGCGGGTCTCGCCACCGACGCCGTCACCGGGGGGGCGGTGCTGACGCTGCGGCTCGTGCCGCAGTCGGATGCGGATTTCGCCGCCGCCGCCGGCGCGCCGCGCGATCCGCGCTGGGACCTGCCGCCGCCCGCCCGCATCGTGCCGCCGCGCAGCCCGAACCCCGACCTTCTGCGCGTGGTGATCGATCCCGGCCATGGCGGTGTCGATCCCGGCGCCGAACGGGGTGTGGTGAACGAAAAGACCCTGATGCTGACCTTCGCGCGCGAGCTCGAGGACGCCTTGCGCCGCGCGGGCGGTTTCGAGGTCTTCCTGACCCGGACCGACGACTATTTCGTGTCGCTGGAACGGCGCATCGCGATTGCCCATGAATACCAGGCGGACGTCTTCCTGTCGCTTCATGCCGACAGCCTGGCCGAAGGGGGCGCGCATGGCGCGACGGTCTATGTCCTGTCGAAGGACGCCTCGGACGAGGCCTCGGCCGCGCTGGCCGAACGGCACGACCGCGACGATCTTCTGTCGGGGGTGGATCTCTCCGCGGCCGATGACGAGGTGACGGGCATCCTCCTCGATCTGGCCCGGCAGGAGACGCAGCCCCGCACCGAGCGTCTGGCCCGCGCGCTGGTCGAGGGCATGGCCCAGGGCGGCGGCCCGATGAACCGCCGCCCCCTGCGCCGCGCGGCGTTTTCGGTGCTGAAGGCGGCCGACATCCCCTCGGTCCTGATCGAGATCGGGTTCCTGTCCAGCCCACGCGACCTCGAGAACCTGCAACAGCCCGAATGGCGCGCGCGCATGGCCGACGGCATCCGGCTGGGGCTGCAATTGTGGCTGCGCGAGGATGCGGCGATGCGGCCGCTGGTGCGGCAGTGACGCGGCGTCCCCAGGTGGGCCGGGCGGCGAAATCCGGCCTGCGGCGCGCGCATCAGGTTTTGACCCTGTTCCCCCGTGGCCCTATATAGACGGGGCCTGACCAGAAAGGGGCCCCTGGTGCTTCGGTTCATCCTGTCCTTCTTCGGCGCGATCTTCAGCATGGTGACGCTGGGTGTCGCGATGGTCGCGCTGTCGGTGGGCGCGATCTTCTGGATCTATGGGCGCGACCTTCCCAGCCATGAATCGCTGGCCCAGTACCAGCCGCCCACGATCAGCCGCATCTATTCCGGCGAAGGCCGGCTGATCGACGAATTCGCGCAGGAACGGCGCCTCTTCACCCCGGCCGAGGACATTCCCGACCTGGTCAAGCAGGCCTTCATCAGCGCCGAGGACAAGAACTTCTACATCCACAAGGGCTATGACATGCGCGGCATCGCCGCCGCGGGGATCGAGGCGGTCCAGTCGCGCGGCGAAACCCTGCGCGGGGCCTCGACCATCACCCAGCAGGTGATGAAGAACTTCCTGCTGTCGGGCGACCGCCAGATCGAGCGCAAGATCAAGGAAATCATCCTGGCCGCGCGCCTCGAGGAGACGCTGGACAAGGAATCGATCCTCGAGCTTTACCTGAACGAGATCTTCCTGGGTCAGAACTCCTACGGCGTGACGGCGGCGGCGCAGACCTATTTCAACAAGACGCTGGACGAACTGGCCCCGCACGAAGCCGCGTTCCTGGCCTCGCTGCCCAAGGCGCCGTCCGATTATCACCCGGTGCGGCAGGCCGACCGCCTGCTGGCCCGGCGCAACTTCGTCCTGCGCGAGATGTACGAGAACGGCTATATCGACGAGGCGACCTATCGGAGCGAGGAGGCGATGCCGCTGCGCTCGGTCCAGAACGGCGATTTCGAAAGCTTCCGCACCGCCTTGCCCCCGCGCGACTATTTCACCGACGAGATCCGCCGCCAGCTGAGCGAGGATTTCGGCGAGGGCGAGTTCTTCACCGGCGGTTTCACCGTGCGCGCCACCATCGACGCCGAGATGCAGGAGGCTGCGGCGGAAGCCTTCCGCAAGGCGCTGGAAAGCTATGACCGCGACCGGGGCGTCTGGCGCGGCACCGGGCTGAAGATCCCGGCCGAGAAACTGGGCAGCGAGGCCGAATGGCGCGCCGCCCTGGCCGAGGTTGCGGTGCCCCGCGACGTGGTCCTGGAACATCCATGGTATCCGGCGGTGGTGCTCGAGGTCGGCCAGAACGACGCGCGCATCGGCATCGAGAATGTCGAGGACGACGCGGACGGGCATTTCATCCCCGCGCGCGACGTCCAATGGGCGCGCAAGCAGCGCGAGGACGGATCGCTGGGACGCCGCGCGCAGGTGGCGGGCGACCTGCTCGAGGTGGGCGACGTCGTCCTGGTGCGCCAGATGACGCAGGACAGCGACGGCAGCTTCATCCGCTGGTCCCTGCGCCAGATCCCCGAAGTGCAGGGCGCCTTCATGGCGATGGACGTGAACTCGGGCCGCGTGCTGGCCATGCAGGGCGGCTTTTCCTACCAGCACTCGGTCTTCAACCGCGCGACGCAGGCGCTGCGCCAGCCGGGGTCGTCCTTCAAGCCCTTCGTCTATGCCGCGGCGCTGGACAGCGGCTACAGCCCCGCAACGATCGTGGTGGACGCCCCGATCGAGGTCGAGACGCCGCAGGGCCTGTGGCGGCCGCAGAACGCCTCGAACCAGTTCTACGGCCCGACGCCCTTGCGCACCGGGATCGAGAAGTCGCGCAACCTGATGACGATCCGCCTGGCGCAGGAAGTGGGCATGGAAACCGTCGCGCGCTATGCCGAGGAATTCGGCGTCTATGACGAGATGAGCCCGTTCCTGGCGAATTCGCTGGGCGCCGAGGAAACGACGCTGTTCAAGATGGTCGCGGCCTATGCGATGTTCGCCAATGGCGGCGAGCGGGTCGAGCCGACGCTGGTCGACCGCATCCAGGACCGCTATGGCCGCACGATCTATCGCCATGACCGCCGCGATTGCGTCGATTGCCGGACAGCCAGCCTGGCCGACGGCGCCTTTCCCGCGATCCGCACGAACCGCGAGCGCGTGATGAACGCGATCACCGCCTACCAGCTGACCTCGATGCTGGAAGGTGTGGTCGACCGCGGCACTGCCGCAGGCACCGTCAACCTGCCGGTGCCCGCCGCGGGCAAGACCGGCACCACCAACGACAGCCGCGACGTGTGGTTCGTGGGCTTCACCTCGAACATCGTGGCGGGCTGCTACATCGGCTATGACCTGCCGCGCCCCCTGCAGGGCGGGGCCTCGGGCGGCGGCTTCTGCGGGCCCGTCTTCAACGATTTCATGCTGAAGGCGATCCAGAAATACGGCGGCGGCCCCTTCGCGATCCCGCCGGGCGGGCGTTTCATCAAGATCGACCGCTTCACCGGCGCGCGCCTGTCGGACGATGCGACCGGGCCGAACGTGGTGGCCGAGTATTTCCGCGACGGCGAAGAGCCGATCTTCGGCATCATGTTCGACGGCGGCTTCGCCATGGGCTCGAACCTGCCTCTCTACGAGGAGGCCGCACAGGCCGCCCGGCAGGTCACGACCTCGTCCGGGGGCACGGCGACGGTGGGCCCCAGGGCCACGTTCAGCACGGGCAGTTCGGGCGGGCTCTACTGAAGGGCAGGCCGCGGTCTCGCCCCGGCTTGCCGGGGCCATGGGCCTGCGCTATCACGCCCCGATACCTCCGCAGGCACTTCAGCAGGAACGATCCATGCGCGCAGATACGCAAAACACGGTCGAGGCCATCCGGAAATCGCTGCACCTTCTGGGGCAGCGCATGGACTGGCAGACCGCTCCGCACCGGCTGGAGGAATTCAACGCCCGCGTCGAGAACCCAAATCTCTGGGACGATCCCGAAGCGGCGCAGAAGCTGATGCGCGAGCGCCAGGCCCTGGTCGATGCGATCGACACCTATCAGGGCATCAAGCGCGATCTCGAGGACAATCTCGAACTGATCGAACTGGGCGAGATGGAAGGCGACACCGAGGTCGTGACCGAGGCCGAGGCGGCGCTGAAGGCGCTTCAGACGCGCGCGGCCCAGAAGGAACTGGAGGCCCTGCTGGACGGCGAGGCGGACGGCAACGACACCTTCCTCGAGATCAACGCGGGTGCGGGCGGGACCGAAAGCTGCGACTGGGCCTCGATGCTGGCGCGGATGTATGTGCGCTGGGCCGAGAAGAAGGGCTACAAGGTCGAGCTTCAGTCCGAGAGCGCGGGCGACGAGGCGGGAATCAAGTCCGCCACCTACAAGATCAGCGGCCACAACGCCTATGGCTGGCTGAAATCGGAATCGGGCGTGCACCGGCTGGTGCGCATCTCGCCCTATGACAGCGCGGCCAAGCGGCATACCTCGTTCAGCTCGGTCTGGGTCTATCCGGTGGTCGACGACAACATCGAGATCGAGGTGAACCCCGCCGATATCCGCATCGACACCTACCGGTCCTCGGGTGCGGGCGGCCAGCACGTCAACACCACGGATTCGGCCGTGCGCATCACCCACCACCCGACCGGCATCGTCGTGACATCGTCCGAGAAGTCCCAGCACCAGAACCGCGACATCGCGATGAAGGCGCTGAAATCGCGGCTCTACCAGCTGGAACTGGACCGCCGCAACGCCGAGATCAACGCCGCCCACGAAGCCAAGGGCGAGGCAGGCTGGGGCAACCAGATCCGGTCCTACGTGCTGCAGCCCTACCAGATGGTGAAGGACCTGCGCACCGGATACGAGACATCCGACACGCGCGGCGTGCTGGACGGCGACCTCGACGGCTTCATGGCGGCGACGCTGGCCATGGACGTCTCGGGCAAGAGCCGGGCCGAGGCGCAGGCGGAGTGAGCGGCAGGCGGCTTAAGCCGCAGCGAAGGCGCATCTTTTCAAAGGCCCCCGCAGGGCGCTAGGCTTCTTCCGGCATTCGCTGGGAGGGCATGGATGACCGATCTGACAAGGGCTAGCGCAGGCGACCTGGTGCGCCGTCTGCGGGCGGGGGATATCTCGGCCGAGGACCTGATGCGCGCCAGCCTCGCGCGGATCGAGGCGGTCAATCCCGGCCTGAACGCAGTGGTGGCGCTGGACGACCCCGACCACTTGATGGCGCAGGCCCGCGCCGCCGACGAGACCGAGCCGCGCGGCCCCCTGCATGGCCTGCCCATCGCGGTCAAGGACCTGGTCAACGTCAGGGGTCTGGTCTCGTGCCACGGCTCGCCCGCGCTGGCGGGGTTCGTGCCCGAGACCGACGACCTGATCGCCGCCCGGATGCGCGCGGCGGGCGCGATCCTGATCGGCAAGACCAACACGCCGGAATGGGGCCTGGGCAGCCACACCTTCAACCCGGTCTACGGGCCCACGCGCAACCCCTACGACGCGTCGCGCAGCGCGGGCGGATCGTCAGGCGGAGCGGCGGTGGCGCTGGCGGCGGGGATGATCCCGCTGGCCGACGGGTCCGACATGATGGGCAGCCTGCGCAACCCGGCGGGCTGGAACAATGTATACGGGTTCCGCCCCAGCTGGGGCTGGGTCCCGTCAGAGCCCCTGGGCGACACGTTCCTGCACCAGCTGGCGACGCTGGGCCCCATGGCGCGGTGCCCCGGGGACCTGGGCCTTCTGCTGGACGTCATCGCGGGCCCCGACCCGCGCCAGCCCCACGGCCATGACGCCCAGCCCATCGGCACGGTGACCGAGGCCGACCTCAAAGGGATGCGCCTGGGCTGGCTGGGCGACTGGGGCGGCGCCCTTCCGTTCGAGGAGGGGGTCCTTGCGACCTGCCGCGCCGCGCTCTCGACCTTCGCGGACCTGGGCGCCGAGGTGGTCGAGATGCCTCCGCCCTTCGATGCGGACGCCATGTGGCGGTCCTGGGTGGCGCTGCGGTCCTGGGCGGTCGCCGGGGGGCTGGGCCCGCTGCTGGACCAGGGCAAGCCCCTCAAGGACACCGCCCTGTGGGAGATCGAGACCGGCCGCGCCCTCTCGGCGATGGACGTCCACAAGGCCAGCCTGATCCGCTCGGACTGGTTCAGGAAGGCCGCGGAAGCCTTTGAAACCTATGACGCGATCCTGCTGCCGACCGCGCAGGTCTGGCCCTTCGACGTGATGCAGGACTATCCGCGCAGCATCGGGGATCGCCAGATGGACACCTATCACCGCTGGATGCAGGTGGTGATCCCCGCCAGCCTGATCGGCCTGCCGACGCTGGCGGTTCCCGCGGGCTTCGGGGCGCAGGGCTGGCCCATGGGCCTCCAGATCATCGGCCCGCGCGGATCGGACAAGCGGCTTCTGCAGATCGGCGCGGCCTGGCACGCTGCAACCGACTGGCCCGGTCGCAGGCCGCCATCCGTCTAGAAGGGGAGAGACGCAGATGCCCAACCGAGATCCCGAATTCGGCGTTCCCCCCCTGGCCGCACCGGATGCGGCCCTTCTGCGCGAGGCGCTGGCGCGCGGCTGGTCGGACATGCGGCGCGCGCCGCTTTTCGGGCTGATCTTCGCGGGCTTCTACGTGCTGGGCGGCTGGGCCATGGCCTGGATCACGTCGGCGACCGGGACGACCTTCTGGCTGGTTCTGGCGGCCATCGGCTTTCCGCTGATCGGCCCCTTCGCGGCGGTGGGCCTCTACGAGGTCTCGCGCCGGCTCGAGGCGGGGCAGCCGCTGGGCATGTCCGACATCTTCGGCGTCATCCTGCGCCAGAGCCGCCGCCAGTTGCCATCGATCTGCGCCATCATCATCGTGATCTTCCTGTTCTGGTTCTTCATCGGCCACATGATCTTCGCACTGTTCCTGGGCCTGTCGACAATGACAAACATATCAACATCCTACGAGGTGTTCCTCACGCCCAGCGGGCTGTTGATGCTGGGGGTGGGCACGATCGTGGGGGCGGCATTCGCGATGCTTCTCTACACCATCACGGTGATCGCGCTGCCGCTGCTGCTGGACCGCGAGGTGGATTTCGTGACCGCCATGATCACCTCGTTCAAGGTGGTGCTGGACAATCCCGTCCCGATGCTGGGCTGGGCCGCCTTCATCGCGGTGGTCACGTTCGCCGCGCTGATCCCCTGGTTCCTGGGCCTCCTGATCGTGCTGCCACTCCTCGGCCACGCGACGTGGCACCTCTACAGCCTGATGCGGCAGCGCGCCTAGGGCTGGGCGGGCTCGCGCCCCTCGGCGATCAGGCGGGCACGGATGCGGTCCACGTCCGGGTGATCGGCTTCCAGCGCGAAGACGAAGGCGTGGGTCAGGTAGAAACAGGCCGCGTCGATATCGGCGGCGCGCGCCGCCGCCTCCTGGTAGAGCGCGACCAGCGCCCGACCGTCGCCTGCCTCGTGCGCGGCCAGAAGGAGCGCGTCGAGGCCGGTCATTCCGCGGCCCTGGCCCGGGCGCGGCCGGCCTCGATCTGCGCCGCGACCCAGTCGTGGAAGAGATGCGTCGGCCCGTCCATGGCGGGGGCGAAACGACCGCCGTCGAAGCCCGAGGCATGGCGCCCGCGCTGCATGCCCTCGACGACGAAGACATCCTCGACGAAGACGCCCCGCCAGAGTTCGGCATTGCGCGCGCGCAGCGCGGGGCTGGTGTCCGGGGTCGGGTAATAGAGGTGTACATGCTCGGCCGTGCGGTCCTGCGCCTGCGGCTCCAGGATGATCGCGAAGGCATGGTCGCGGTGAACCCCCAGAAGCACGTTGGGATAGAGGGCGATGTATTCCGCCGCGGTGTCCCATTTCGGCGAGAGATCCCTGAAATCCGGGAAGGTCGTGCCGTCCTCGTCGGTGATCTGGCGATAGACCAGCGTGCCTTGCCCCGAGAAGGCAAGGGGCTCCTCGATATGGTAATGGTCTTCCAGCCGCGAATAGCTGTTCAGGCCGGGATGCACCCAGGGCAGGTGATAGCTTTCGCAGTAATTCTCGACCGCCAGCTTCCAGTTGCATGCGACGTTCAGCGTGAACCGGCTTTCGGCGCCGCCGTGGAACATCGGCTGCTCGTATTCTGCCCAGCGGGCTATGGCGCGGGCGTTGACGTCCTCGAACGGGGGGGCGTCGCCGGACAGGTTGATGAAGACGACATCGCGCCAGACATGGCTGCGCACCTCGATCAGGCCCAGCGTCGCGCGGTCGATGCCTTCATGGGTGTTGCGCCCCGGGCCGCCCACATGCGGGGTCGAGACGAGGCGTCCGTCGGTGCTGTAGCACCAGCTGTGATAGGGACAGCGGATCGCGCCCTCGATCTTGCCGGGCCGTTCCACCAGGATCATGCCCCGGTGGCGGCAGGTGTTGAGGAAGACGCGCACCTGTCCCGCGCGGTCGCGGATCAGCAGGAGCGGCTGGCCGAGGAACGTCAGCGGCACCGCGTCGCCCGGTTCGGGCACGTCCGAGGCCACGGCGAGGCCCGACCAGTTCGCCTCGAGCACGGCGCGCCTTTCCTCGAGATGCATCGCGGGGTCGATGTAATGGGCATTGCCCAGGCCATGCGCCTTGTGAATGGGCTGACGCACGAGGGACAGATCGGTGACGGCTTCGGGCATGGACGCGGCCTCCTGGCTTGGCATGGCGCCAGATTAGCGCCCGGCGGGCCGCGCGGGATGTCCGGTTTCCGACGCGACTTGTCCCGCGCCGACATGGGGCCTCAGCGGAAGGGATGATCCGGGCTCAGCAGGCGCAGATGGAAGGGATGCATCTCCTCGCGGCGGGCAAAGCCCACCTCGCGCGCGGCCGCCATGATCTGGGACCAATCATTGGGGATATGTTCGTAGACCAGCCGCAGCACACGGGTGCTGGACAGGGTTTCGGGAATGGTCCGCGTGGCATACCCGACCCAGAAGTTGTTGTTGAACGACGCCACCCGCGACAGGAAGTTGAACGAGCAGGTCATCGTTCCCTTGCGCGAGATCAGCATCGTGATGCCGGCTTCCTCGCGCAGGGCAAGGCCCCGATATTCGCGTGCCGCGGCGGTGTTGGGCAGGCCCTGCGCGCGCATCGCCTCGCGCGATTCATAGCCGCGCACGAAGGTGGCGCCGTTGCGCCGGAAGACGAAGAGCAGCCCCAGAACGAACACCTCCTCGTCCAGGAAGGACTTCCGCGAGAAGCGGTAGAAGCCCGCGGGAAAGACATCCTCGGTCACCTGGTGCAGTCCCTG
>SBFT01000384.1 GCA_006227805.1 Paracoccaceae bacterium | reverse complement strand
CGGATGTCGACATACATGTCGGGCGAGGGGATCACCTCGATCCCGAAGCGGAAGTCGAAGCCGCCGCAGGTCGCGGCCTCGCATTCATGGATCGTCTGATAGCCCGCCGCGTCCAGTTGCGTCCTCAGCGGCGCCAGCAATTGCAGCGTGGTCAGGCTGGCCCGGTCCACACGCCAGCTTTGCCGCTCGACCATGCCTTCGATGCGGCGTGTCGGCACCACGCGGTCCACCGCCCCGTCGATCGGCAATTCGTAGCTGTCGATCACGCCGCCCCGGTCCGCCACCAGCCGCGCACCGGCGGGCAAGGTCAACTCCAGCGCCCCGGCGGAGCCCGCAGTGATGGCCAGAACGAACGCGGCGGCGCGGATCATCGCGCCTGCGCGTGGTATTCGTCGTTGGGCCGCATCGCGGTCGCGCTGGCGACGCGGTTGGTCATGTTGAAGAAGGCCGCCACGCTGGCGATGTCCCAGATATCGCGGTCGGTGAAGCCCACCTGGCGCAGCGCGTCGCGGTCGGCCTCTTCCACCGTGGCGCTGGCCGTGGTGATCAGGGCCGCGAAATCCAGCATGGCGCGTTGCCGCGCATCCAGAGGCGCTACCCGGTAGTTCATCACCAGCATCTCGCCCAGAACGGGATCGCCCGACAACTGGCGCACCGCCGCGCCATGGGCCACGAGGCAATAGAAGCACTTGTTGATCGAGGAGACGACCACCGCGATCATCTCGCGTTCCAGCTTGGTCAGGTTGCTGTCGCCCAGCATCAGGTCGTTGTACATCGCCGTGAAGCCGTTCAGCTTGTCGATGTCGAAGGCATAGGCCTGCAGGACGTTGGGGATCATGCCCAGCTTGTCCATGCAGATGTCGAAGTATTTCTGCGTCGCGGGCGGCAGCGGATCGACCATGGGAAGATCCAGGGCGGTGGGGCTGTCGGTCTTCGTCACGTCGTCTCCTTCCGGCGCTGGCGATAATGATACTGTTCCACAACCGAGAACCCCAGGGAAGCATAGAGGGCGTTGGCCGGTCCATTGGCGCGCGTGCAGACCACCGACAGCGTTGTCGCGCCGTTCTCGAGCGCCCAGAAGGCGGCGGCGCGCATCATCCAGACCGCCATGCCCTGGCGGCGCTGATGGGGCAGGATTTCCAGCGCGTGCAGCATCGCGATTCCGTCATGGATCGCCACGAAGGCGACGCCCGCTGGCATTTCGCGCTGGCGTCCGAACAGCGCGGTCCTGGGCGTGGAGGCGCGCTCCATCACGCGCAGACGGGCGGGGCCGATGCCGCCCGCCGCCCAGATCTCGGTCATGATGGCCAGGGGCTCCCAGATCGCGAAGACGGTGACGCGCGGCACCGGGATATCGGTCAGGCGCGTGGCATCGATGGCGTGGATCACGCTGGGGTCGATCTGCAGATAGCCGCGCGCGGCCAGCAGATCGTCCAGAGCCTGATCGCCGGGGCGGATCTGGAACAGGGGTTCCTGTCCCAGGGCGCGCATCGCGGCCTCGGCCCGGTCGATGTCCGCGGCCGTGACCGGCCCGCGCGCCGTGGCGGCCGAGACGCGCTTGCCGCCGCCGTCCCCGTCGCGGATGGCCCAGGGCCCATCCTCGATGATCCGACGCGGGGGCCAGGTCTTGTCCATGGCGGCGAAGACTGGCGCCGCAGTCATGGTCACAGGCCCAGTTCGGCGGCCAGGCGGGTGATCGCGGCATCGACCCGCGCGCCGTCGCTGCCGCGCACCACGACATTCGCGCCATAGGCGCCGTCCTTCTGGAACGGGTAGCAGCCGATGGAGAGGTCCGCGAAATCGCGCGCCAGCTGGCCCAGCGTTTCGGCGATGTCGCCCTCGCCGCGCATGATGCGCAGCGACTGGCTGAGCAGCGGCGCCCCACCCGTCAGCCCAGGCAGGACGCTGGCCACCATGGCCTGGAAGACCGACGGCACGCCCGCCATGACATGGACGTTCCCGACCGTGAAGCCCGGCGCGACCGAGACCGGGTTCTCGATCAGGGTGGCCTTCTCGGGGATGCGCGCCATGCGCAGGCGGGCGGCGTTCAGTTCCAGACCGGTCCGCGCGTAATGCGCCTCGAGCAGCGCGCGCGCATCGGCGCGGATGTCGATGGACTGGCCGAAGGCCTCGGCGATGCAATCGGCGGTGATGTCGTCATGCGTCGGGCCGATGCCGCCACTCGTGAAGACATGGGTGTAGCCCGCCGACAGCGCGCGGACGGCCGCAACGATCGCGGGGGCGTCGTCCGAGACGATGCGCACCTCCTTCAGGTCGATGCCGTGCTTCGTCAGTTCCTGCGCCAGGTGATGCATGTTGGCGTCGCGGGTGCGCCCCGACAGGATCTCGTCCCCGATCACCAGCATCGCCGCGGTGGGATTGCCCATGCCCCGCCCCTTTCCTTGAAACCTGTCCGGCGCAGGTATAGGCCCGTGGACATGCGCTTTCAAACCCCTCTTGTTCCGGCCCGCCTGATCCGCCGCTACAAACGCTTCCTCGCCGATTGCCTTCTGGAGGACGGGCGCGCGGTGACGGCCCATTGCGCCAATCCCGGCTCGATGACGGGGCTGGCCGAACCGGGCGCGCGGATCTGGCTGGAACCCAATGACGACCCGAGGAAGAAGCTGCGCTTTTCCTGGCGGCTGGTCGATCACGGCGACGGCCATTTCACCGGCGTGGATACAGCCGTCCCGAACCGTCTGCTGCGCACGGCCCTGTCGGCGGGCGAGGTTCCCGGCCTCGAGGGTTACACCACGCTCCGGCCCGAGGTGCGTTATGGCGCGGGCAGCCGCGTGGATTTCCTGCTGACCGGCGGCGGGCAACCCGACACCTATCTGGAGGTCAAGAGCGTGACCCTGTCGCGCCGCCCGGGCCTGGCCGAGTTTCCCGACAGCGTGACCGCGCGCGGGACGCGCCACCTGGGCGAACTGGCGGCGATGGCGGGCCGGGGGGCGCGCGCGGTCCTGTTCTACCTTGTGCAGCGCACCGATTGTTCGGCAGTGGCCGCGGCCGCCGATATCGACCCGGCCTATGCCGCCGGGCTGGAGGCCGCGCGCGCCGCCGGTGTCGAGGTGATGGCCTGGGATTGCGCGATCGCCCCCGAGGGCATCGCCCTGCGTCGGCCCTTGCGCGTGCAGGGCAACAATTCGGACACCGCCCCGGACACCGCGACGTGAGGTCCACTGGCACTTTTGCCGCAACTGCACTAAGTGTGCGGAAAACCTACAGGAGCCCGCCTGCCCGTGAACGAGAACCTGCGCGGCCGTCTGACCCGCGACGGCATCCGCATCTACGAACCGGAAGACTTCGCCGGCATGCACAAGGCCGGCGCCCTGGCCGCGAGCATCCTCGACCGGATGGCCGAACTCGTCTTCCCCGGACAGACAACGGAAGCGATCGACGCGCGCATCACGCAGATGGTCGAGGAGGCGGGCGCGACCTCGGCCACGATCGGCTACAAGGGCTATCAGCACGCCAGCTGCATCAGCGTGAACCACGTGGTCTGCCACGGCATTCCGGGGCCCAAGATGCTGAAGGACGGCGACATCCTGAACATCGACGTGACGGTGATCGTGGATGGCTGGTATGGCGACACGAGCCGGATGTATGTGGCGGGCACCCTGTCGCGCAAGGCCGAGCGCCTGATCGAGGTGACCCATGACGCCCTGATGAAGGGGATCGAGATGGTCCGGCCCGGCAACACCTTCGGCGACATCGGCCACGCGATCCAGTCCTATGTCGAAAGCCAGCGGATGAGCGTGGTGCGCGATTTCTGCGGCCATGGACTGGGCCGGGTGTTTCACGCGCCGCCCAATGTGCTGCATTACGGGCGTCCCGGCACCGGAGCGGTGCTGGAAGAGGGCATGTTCTTCACGATCGAGCCGATGGTGAACCTCGGGCGGCCCGAGACCAAGACCCTGGCCGATGACTGGACCGCGGTGACCCGCGACAAGTCGCTGTCCGCGCAGTTCGAGCATTCGGTGGGCGTGACGGCGGACGGCGTCGACATCTTCACGCTGTCGCCCGCCGGGCGGTTCCACCCGACCTACGGCTGATCCGATCGGTTTCGGATCGGCTGCGCTGATCCGACCGCGGCGGGGGCGCTGCCCCCGCACCCCCGAGGTATTTCAGAACCCAAAGAAGGGGTGCAGTCAGTCGTTTTCGGGATTGCGGCGCGCCTCGTCGGCGCGCCAGAGGGCCAGCAGCAGCGTTTCGCCGCGCCAGGGGGTGACCGCGTCCTGGATGAAGACCGGCCCGGGGCGCCGGGGCCTGTCGCCACCGGTCGCTTCTTCAGCCGCGCCACGAGACGCGAAGAGGGAAAGCGGCAAGGTCCGGGACGGGTTGGTCATCGCATCAGTCTAGCACGGGGGCGGGGCCGGCGCAGCGCAGAAATGTCAGGTGCGTATCGCCGAAACGACGCCGGTCCAGCAGGGAAAAGCCCGGCGGCGGGTCCTGCGGCGCGGCTTCCTCCCAGACGACCAGAGCGTCCCCGGCGATCCAGCCGCCTGTCAGCGCCGCGCCCAGCGCCTTTTCCCCGAGGTCCTTTCCATAAGGCGGATCGAGGAAGACCAGCGTCGCGGGCGCGCCTTCGCAGGGCCCCGGCCGGGTGGCGTCGCGGGCAAGAAGCCGGGTCCGCGCGGCGCTGCCGGTGAGGCGGATGTTCTCGCGGATCAACCCTTGCGCCGTGCGGCCCTGGTCGATGAAGGTGACGGACTGCGCACCGCGCGACAGCGCCTCGAGCCCCAGCGCCCCGGTCCCGGCGAAGAGGTCCAGCACCACCGCATCCTCGAGCGCGCCCATATGGCTCAGGATGCTGAAGAGGCTTTCGCGGACGCGGTCGGCGGTCGGGCGCAGATGCGCGCCCGCGTCGCCCTTGCCGACCGAAGCCAGCCTGCGGCCGCGAAACTGGCCCGCGATGATCCTCACGCCAGCAGCGACTTGAGGTCGGTCGCGGGATCGGCCAGCGCCTCCGGGTCCGGCGACCGGCCGGCCTCGATCAGGCGCTTGCCGATCATGTAGCCACGCGGATCGTTCATGGCGTCGACGGCCAGCAGCCTGTCGCCCGCGAAATACCAGAAGCTGACCGACTGGCCCTGTCCGGCCCGCGTCACGATCCGGTCATAGCCGGCATTCAGCCCCGCGATCTGGAGCTTGACGTCGTATTGATCCGACCAGAACCAGGGTTTCGGCACATAATCCTCGGTCGCCCCCAGCATGTTGCGGGCCACGCATTCGGCCATGTCGATGGCATTGGGCACGCTTTCCAGCCGCAGCCTTCCGCCGCGCCAGGGGAAGGAACAGCAATCCCCCGCCGCCCAGATCGCGGGGTCCGACGTGCGCCCATGGGCATCGACCGCGATGCCGTTGTCGATCTTCAGACCTGCCTTTTCGGCCAGCACCGTATCGGGCGCGATGCCGACGCCCACGATCACCAGATCGACCGGCAGCGATGTGCCATCCGACAATTCGGCGCCCGTCACGCGGGAACCGTCGCCCGTCAGGCGCGCAAGGCCCACGCCCTCGCGGATCGTCACGCCGTGTCCTTCGTGCAGCGCGCGGAAATAGTCCGAGGTCTCGGGTGCCGCGACGCGTTGCAGGATTCGCCCGGCCATCTCGACCAGCGTCACCGCCACACCCAGCTTGCGCGCCACCGCGGCCGCTTCCAGGCCGATATAGCCGCCGCCCACGATCAGGGCCCTGGCGCCGTCCTTCAGATGCGGCGCCATGGCGTCGACATCCGAAAGGCCGCGCACCACGAAGACCCCGCCCAGATCGCCGCCGATCGCCGCCGGAAGCCGGCGCGGCACCGATCCCGTGGTCAGGGCCAGTTGATCATAGGACAGCGTCTCGGCCCCCAGGGCGACCGTCTTCGCCGCGCGGTCGATGGCGGTGACCGGCTGACCCAGCCGCAGTGCGATGTCCTGGTCGGCGTAGAAGCTCTCGGGGCGCAGGAACAGGCGTTCCAGCGCCATCTCGCCCAGAAGATAGGCTTTCGACAGCGGCGGGCGCTGATAGGGCGGAACCGGCTCGGCGCCGATCAGCGTCACCGGCCCGGAATGGCCTTGCTTGCGCAATTCGGCCACCAGCGAGGCGCCGGCCTGGCCTGCGCCCACCACCACGATACCGCCCGTCATTCGGCGTCCTCCTCCACTGGAAATCCTCTGGCCTGCGTCCGGTTGCGACCCTATATGGTGGCGTCGACGAAACGCAATCTCGCAAAGAGGGGTTCCATGACCATTTCCCAAGGCGCCACGCTGCCCGATGCAACGCTTGTCCAGCTGGGCGAAAAAGGGCCGCAGCCCGTGTCCATCGCCGAAAAGACCAAGGGCCGCAAGGTCGTGATCTTCGCGGTGCCGGGTGCCTATACGCCGACCTGCCATTCGGCCCATGTGCCCAGCTTCATCCGCACCAAGGCCCAGTTCGACGCCAAGGGCGTGGACGAGATCATCTGCATCTCGGTCAACGATCCCTTCGTGATGAAGGCCTGGGGCGATGCGACCGGCGCTTCGGCGGCGGGCCTGACCATGCTGGCGGATCCGCACAGCGAATTCACCAAGGCCGTCGGCATGGAGTTCGACGCGCCCCCCGCCGGTCTGATGGCGCGCTCGAAGCGCTATGCGATGCTGGTCGAGGACGGCAAGGTGACGCTGTTCCGCCCCGAGGAGAGCCCCGGCACCTGCGAGATCTCCGGCGGCGAAAGCCTGCTGGCGGCGATGTGAGGATGCGAAGGGCCCCGGTTCCGGGGCCCTTTTCCCGTCAGCCCGCCAGCGCGTCCATCTTGCGGGCGAGCTTCGCGTCCAGCGCCGACAGCCCGCCCACGTCATGGGTGGCGAGCGTGACCTTCACCGTCCTGTAGACGTTGAACCATTCCGGGTGATGGTCCCATTTCTCGGCCCAGATCGCCACGCGCGCCATCCAGCCGAAGGCCTCGACGAAATTGTCGAAGACGAAGTCCTTCTCGATCGCGTCGCGCCCCTCGACCATCTTCCAGCCATTGGCGAACAAGGGCTCGAGCAGGGGTTTGCGGGTCTCCTCGGACAGACGTTCGGTCATTGCTGTTCCTCCACCTGGATCTTCCTGAACGGGCCATACTCGGTCAGCACTTCGATTTCCTCCTCGATCGCCTCGCGCTCGGCGCGCAGATAGCGCGCGATGGCCTCGCGGAAGCCCGGGTCGCCGATCCAGTGCAGCGAATGGACCGGCACCGGCAGATAGCCGCGCGCCAGCTTGTGCTGGCCCTGCGCCCCCGCCTCGACCCGCGCCAGGCCATGTTCGATGGCCCAGTCGATCGCGCGATAATAGCAGAGTTCGAAGTGCAGGCACGGCTGATGACGCGTGCAGCCCCAGTATCGGCCGAAAAGCGTATGGCGGCCGAGGAAATTCAGCGCCCCGGCGAAGTATCCCCCGCGCCCGCGCGCCAGTATCAGGACCGCGTCGTCGCGCAGATGCGCCTGCACCTCGTCGAAGAATCGCCGCGTCAGATAGGGCGTGCCCCATTTGCGCGCGCCCGTGTCCTGGTAGAATTCCCAGAACGCGTCCCAGTGTTCCGGGCGCAGCGCGTCGCCGGTCAGGACCTCGATCTCGCCGTCGAAATCGTTGGCCTCGGCGCGCTCCTTGCGGATGTTCTTGCGCTTGCGCGACGAGAGAGAGGCCAGGAAGCCGTCGAAATCGGCGTATCCCCGGTTCTCCCAGTGGAATTGCTGGGTGACGCGGGGCAAGAGGCCCATCTGCGCGCCCGCCTCGGACTCGGCGCCGGTGCAGAAGGTGACGTGCAGCGAGGACACGCCGTTCCCGGCGGCCAGTTGCACCGCGCCCCGGATGAGGGCCGCCTGCGCGATCTGGGCCCGGTCCGGGCGCACCAGCAGGCGGCGGCCCGTGGCGGGCGTATGAGGCACCGCGATCTGCAGCTTCGGATAATACCGCCCGCCCGCGCGTTCGAAGGCATGGGCCCAGTTGTGATCGAAGATGTATTCGCCCTGGCTGTGCGACTTGGCATACATCGGCGCGACGCCGATCAGGTCGTCGCCGTCGAAGGCCGCCAGGTATTGCGGCTGCCATCCGGTGCCCGCGCCCACCGACCGGCTGTCTTCCAGCGCCTTCAGGAAGCGGTGCGTGGTGAAGGGATCGTTCGGGCGGCCGCCATCTGCCGCCTCGGGACAGGCGCAGGCGTCCCATCGGGCGGCGTCGATCTGGGTCAGGCTGCCCAGCACGCGGATTTCGATTTCGGATCGGGTCACGATGTCGGGGCCAAGGGTCTGTTGCCCGCCTCTATCTGTGGCCTGCGCGGCGCGGATCAACCCGGCAGGGGGGGCGGGTAGCCCTCGAACGTCACATTGTCGGCCAGGATGCGCGCGGCGCGTTCCTCCTCCGGGGTGCGGATGGTCCAGCAAAGGACCGGCACGCCGCTTGCGCGCAGGGCCTGCACGCGGTCCCGGTCCAGGTCGCCCGCCTCGTGGCTGATGAAGGCGGCGCCGACGCGGTCGAAATCGGGGATCCCGCGCAACCGGTCGCAGATCGCGCGCGACAGGTTCCAGTCGTCGGGGTCATAGGCGCTGGTCGTCAGGCCGCGCGGGATGTCCGGCGCGCAGGCGCCGAAGGCCGCCACGCTGTGCGGATTGAAGGACATCACCGCCACCGGCCCGCCATAGCCCGCCAGCGCCCGGGCCGCCGCCTGTTCCAGCGCGCCGACCCCGGCGCCCATCGCGCCGTCCTGATCCTTGATCTCGACCAGCAGGGGCACCTGGCCCGCGACGATCCCGAGCACCTCGGACAAGGTCGGGATGCCCTCGCCATCGCCGCCCTTCAAGGCAATCGCCCCCAGTTCGGCGGCGCTGCGCAGGCGCACGGCCCCCGCCTGAGCGGTCAGGCGACCAAGGTCATAGTCATGGAACACCATGGCCTGCCCGTCGGCGGACACTTGCAGGTCGATCTCGATCCCGTAACCCGCGGCCACAGCCGCACGGATCGCGGCGCGGCTGTTCTCGGGCCGACCCGCCGCGATGTCGTGCAATGCGCGATGCGCGATCGGCGCACGCAGAAAGGCCTCGGGCAGCGCCGCGCTCATCTGATCTGGAAGATCCCTTC